>JAZOSG010000147.1:0-9713 GCA_045657005.1 Faecousia sp. | reverse complement strand
CTGGATCTCATCGCCCTGAGCCTGGGTCTCAGCTACCTTCTGCAGCTTCTTCTGCAGATCCTCTTCCTTCCGCTCGAAGGCTTCGGTCTTTTTGTCCAGAGTGGCTTCCTTCTGCTCCAGCCGGCGCTCCTGCTTGCTCAGCTCAGCGCGTCGCTCTTTGACTTCCTTGTCGTGTTCTGTGCGGGATTTATGGATCTCGTCCTTGGCTTCGAGCAAGAGTTCCTTCTTCTTGGCCTCGCCGCCGCGGATGGCTTCGTTGATGATTCGGGTGGCTTCCTGCTCGGCGTTGCCGATCTCACGCTCCGCAACACGCTTGCGAAGGGCGATACCGATGCCAAGACCCACAGCCAGTCCAACCACTGCAGACAGGACGATGAACAGGATTTCTAACGGTCCCATAAATTCTTATGCACACCTCCTTTTTAGAATAGACATAGCAAAGAGGTGAGCGCAATAAGCCCCATGTGTAAAATTGGCAAAGTAACCGTCGCGTGGTTCCGACGGAAAATATAAGCACAAATCAAAACCCATGAGGCGCAAAACGCAAACCTCGGTTGATGCCGGGTTATTAATGAAACACTGTTAGCAGCGTACACTATACCAAATCTATTTTACTCACACAGGGAGATAATGTCAAGGGAAAATGCGCAAAAAAGAACCTGTGAAGCAGCGCTGTCCTGCAGATTCTGCGTTGACAAGAGAAAAACGCCGTGATAAAATAACCCAGACGCGAGCGTGGTGGGGAGCGAAGGGAGCGCCGCCAGTGGCGGATGAAGCGACCTGAGCGAGTGGCAGCGGTCGATAAAATCGAGGATTAGCGTAAGCCCGAAGATTTTATCGGGCACCGCAACAGGACGAAAAAAACGAAAACCTTAATAAATGCGGGCGTGGTGGAATTGGCAGACACGTTGGATTTAGGTTCCAATGGATTTCCGTGCAGGTTCAAGTCCTGTCGCCCGTACCAATAATCAAGGGGAGGCACTGCCTCCTCTTTATTTTTTATAAGAGTGTACAGGAGTTGAACCCATCCCAATGCGGCGCGGATGAGCGCCGCCGGCGAGGGCTGGACCGAGCCGAACAATTATTTTTCTGCATACGCAGAAAAATGCAAATCAAGTCCTGTTTCCCACATTAAAAAAGCACCCCCTCAGGGGTGCTTTTTTGTTAGAGAATATGCAGGGCGATCAGTACCTGCAGCAAAACGAAGATGGCGTAGATGCCCAGCAGGGCGATGCCCTGCCAGCGGTACAGCTTTTTGCGTGTCAGCGCAGGCAGGGTCAGCAGTGCCATAACGCCCACCATCAGGGGGATCTCCAGGATCAGGGAAGTGTTGTAGCCAAAGAGTGTGCTGCCCTCAGGTACCGGGAAGGGAGAAATGGTCACGGCGATACCGGACACCAGCACTAGGTTGAAGATATTCGCGCCGATAATATTGCCCAAAGACAGTGCGCCATGACCCTTGACAAGGGCGGTGATGGCGGTGACCAGCTCCGGCAGCGAAGTACACAGCGCTACGATGGTCACACCGACCACCTCCGTGGGGATGCCTGCCATAGTGGCAAGGGACACAGAAGAGCCCTCCAGCATATCTGCGCCTACAGCGATCAGCGCGGCACTGACTACCAGAAACAGCAAATCTCTGAGCAGGGAATGGCCTTTTTCCGCTTTCTCCTGCGCATCGTCTCCGGCTACAGGATTTTTGAAGCCTTGACGGATGGTCAGGAACATATAAACACCGAAGACCAACAGCATCACAATCCCCAGCCAGCGGTCAAAGGATTGGAAGATATAGGCGGCTACCATATAGATGACGGCGGAAACGAAGAAGAACAGCACCGGCATGGAGATGGCTTTCCGGTTTACAGGTGCCGGACGGATGGCGACGGTGACCGCGGCGATCAGCGCCGTGTTGCAAATAATGGAGCCGATGGCGTTTCCGTAGGCGATGGCACCGTTGTGATTGACGGCGGCGGTGGCGGATACCATGACTTCAGGCAATGTGGTGCCGATGGATACCACGGTAGCGCCGATGATGATCTCGGGCACATGAAACCGCTTGGCGATCCCGGTGGCACTGTCTACGAACCAGTCGCCGCCTTTGATCAGCAAAACCAGACCCACCGCAAACAGCAGCAGTGCACCGGCAAGGCTGCCCGTCAAGCCGTTATACCAGGCAAGAAGCGCGCTTATCATGTAAAACACTCCTTTTCAGTAGCATATCCCATGCGGAACAAAATTACACAGCGCGAGCAAGGGCTTCCATCAGCTCCGCGCCTCTTTGCAGGATATCTTCGTTGAAATCAAATTCGGAAGTTTGCAGCTCGGGGCTGTCTCCGGTTCCCAGAAAGAAAAAGACACCGGGCAAAAACCGCTGATACCAGGCAAAATCCTCCGTATCCATGCTGGGCTTATCCAGCTCCCGGAAACGCACCGCAGCGCGCACCTTGGCGTAAAGGAGCTCCGGATTCAATACCGCCGGGTTGCCGTCGGTCATGGTAACGCTGACAGTACAGCCGGTGGCGTCCTCCACCTCCTTGGCAACCGTCACCAGACCGGAGCGGAGGGCGTGATAGGTCTCGTCCCGGAAGGTGCGCAGCGTACCCTCCAGAAGCGTTTTCCCAGAAACGGCATCGGAGGCGTTTCCGCTTTCCATTTTTCCGAATTGGAGCAGCCGGAAAACATTGTCCGGCAGGGCTTTTTCCATGGCACAGGCACGGGCATAAAATTCCATGCCGGCAGCCAGCGCGTCCAGCCCCTCCCAGGCACGGGTCACAGGGACAGAACTTCCGGAGATCTCTACACGCACCTGACAGGCACGGCACAGCATCTCGTTTTTACGGCTGGCAGCCAAACCCTCCGGAAGTCCCGGACAAAACCGCATACCAAATACCGCCTCAGCCCGGTATTTTTTGAAAATGCCTGTCCGGCACAGTGCCTTGGCACTGCCAGACGGCGCAAAGACCAGAAGGATGTTTTTGGACGGCTTTTTTGCGTCCAGCCGACGGGCAAGCTCCAAAAGCATCGCCATATGGCCGTCGTGTCCCCGGGCGTGCATCTTCCCAGGATGCCGGGAGGCGTAGGGCTTGCCGGTATTTTCTGTAACGGCCTGAGCATCGGTGTTGCACTGAAAGGCAACGGCACTGTCCGCACCGAAATCAAACCAGGCACACAACGCCCCGGGAATGGGGGAGGATACCTGGCAGGAAAGAAATGCCAGCTTTAAACGCAGATAATCCAGCGTCTTGGGAAGTTGGTCACCCAGCTCAGGGATGGCGTGAAGTGTGCGTCTGTCTTCGATCATTTGCATGGGGGTCACCTCCGAATATCTTGATTATACGCCATAGACGAGCGGGTGTCAATTTTTCCGCAGACTGTGTTGGATGATTTGTAAATTTTCGGCAAAAGGGATTGACAAACAAGGAAAGGGGAGCTATGATAAGTGAAAAGTTAGCGTAAGCTAACGATTATTTTAAGGTACGATTTAGAATCGGGTGAGACATATGAATTTACTCAATGCACAGGAAGGTAAGGAATATATTATCGAGCGGATCGAAACAGACGATGAGGAGCTGAACGCGTTTTTGTTCTCTCTGGGCTGCTACAGCGGCGAACCGATTACGGTGGTGTCCCGCCGCAGAGGCGGCTGTACGGTTTCCATCAAGGACGGCCGGTACAATATTGACGATCAGCTGGCTGCTGCCATCGTATTGGCGTAAGGGCTGAATCATATTATCCCAATATACAGCAAAGCGGCGCTCTGTAAGAGCGCCGCGTTTTGTATTTCTCAGCACCAGAAGAATCTTCCCCGGCAACAAAACAGCTGGGCTGCCCAGCACAGGCACAGCTGCCACCAGCCGCCCCGGATATCAAAGCCCTGGAAATTGCCTGCCTGCCGCCGGTACGCCGCGCCGCCGCTCTGGATGTCTTCCAGGGTCTGCAGATACTCAGCATTGTCCGGCTCCATGGATATCGCCCGTTTGATGTGCTCCAGAGCGGTGACCTGATTACCCAGACCGTCGTTTGCAAGGGCGGAAAGGTAGTACCACCGGGCATCCTTCTGCTGGGCGCCGGACAGTACATTCAACGCCTCCTGGTATCTGCCAAAGCGGATGTACCGGTACGCTGCCTGCTGATACTGGTCGCCGCTGTAGCTTTGCTGCTGCCAGGCACCGCCGAAGGGATCGTAGCCATAGCCGCCGTAACCGCCGTAGCTACCGCCGCTGTGGGCGGTGCGCTTGTAGGCATCGGGGTTTTTGATCTGCTCGTAGGCGGCGTTGATCTCCTGCATTTTCTTGGCAGCCACCGGATCTCCCGGATTCCGATCCGGATGGTACTGCTTGGCAAGCCGCCGGTATGCCTGTTTAATTTCATCATCCGAGGCGCCGGGGCTGACCCCGAGCACCTTATAAGGATCATCGATCATCGGTAACCTCCTGGGAAGCTCGCTTCCCTTGTCGTCTTCTGTATTCCACCCATATGCCGCTGTAAAGGATATTATCCAGCAGCTTTTTATCCTGCACCAACGGCAGCCGCTCATAGTATTCTGTGCACCGCCCCATGGCAAGCACCAGATACTGCTCCCAGCGTGCCCAGTCCTCCCCCATGCCCATAGCGATGAAGGGATTGTACTGCCGCTTTCGCTTATCCCGGCGGTAGTCCACCGCCGCGTCTGCCAGGTATATGTATCTGCCCAGCGCCATGCCCATTTCCTCCAGGGTCTGGGTCCACAGATCCTGCCGGTAGGCAAGCAGCTGCGCCATCAGTGTGCCGAACTGAGATGCCGGTTCGTCCGGGCTGCTGCAGCCGTCTTTTCCCAGCTCTGCCAGCCGCAAAAGGCAGTTTTCCATAGCCTCGCACTGCCGGGGATACTGCTGCCGGATCCTGGCAAGGGGCTTTTCCAGCAGCGCTGCCATGGCTTTTGCTGTCAGCTTTTTTTCGTCGTTGTAATCGTCTATGCAGTTGTAGTAGGCTAGGGCGATGTTCATATCCGCCGCGTAGCGGATATATTCGTTATCCAGCCAGTGCCGTCCGGGATGGAGCATACAGGCGTGCCGTCCTCCGGTCTCCTCCGGCTCGTACAGGCTCATAAGCAAAAGGGCGAGAAATGCCATATCATAGCTTAAACTCAGCCGGGCGGTGTTGGAGGCCTGTTCCCGGATCCGCCGGCAGATACCGCAGTAGACTGCGCCGTAGCGCTGTTTTTGCGCCTTGTCCAGCTCCGGTAGATTTGCCATCACATATCCAAACACAGCGATCCCTCCCATTTTTTGACTATAGCATACTTTTGCCTTATGAACAACCGGTAAACAATCGCAAAAATTTACAAAATATCTATAATTCCTTGTTATCGATCAGCCAGTGGTTCAGCGCGCCGCCGTAGAACACGATGGACACGCAGCAATAAAGCCACAGCATGCTCAACGCCACTGCGTACACCGACCCGTAGATGGTGGAAAGGCCGGCAAAATTCTCTACATAAATGGAGTAGGCATCGGAAAACACCAGCCAGCCGATGGAGGCAAGCACCGCCCCAGGAAAGGAATCTCCCAAGGAATTGCGTTTATTGGGCAACACCATGAACATGGCGGTAAAGAGCGCTGTCTGGACGAACAGCAGCAGGAAAAACCGCAGATCCACGATGTTTTCCAGAAAGATGAACAGGGGGCTTTCCTCCAGGGGCAGCCACTGGACCAAAGTCGTGCCGAACACATGGAGCACCAGCGTCAGCAGCAAAACCAGCAAAAAAGCAAAGGTGTAAAAAACGCTCATAGTCCGGGTGCGCAGATAGCCCCGGTTTTCTGCCACGCCATAGATGGAATTAAGCCCTGTTACCAGCCCGTAGATCCCCCGGCTGGCAGACCAAAGGGCTGTCAGGGCGGAAATGGACAGGACAGTACCGGTGGAGCTGTTGTAGGTATTGAGGATCAGCTTTTGGGCAGCAGGCATCAGTGCTGTGGGCAAAATGCCGTGCAAAAGCTCTGTCAGGTTTTCCACCTCCAGCCCGGTATAGCGCACCAGACCCAGCAGCAGAACCAGGGTGGGAAACACTGCCAGGGCGATAAAAAAGCTGGCGTGGGCGGCATATACCGGAACATTCAGCCCGGCGATATGCCGGCAGAAGCCTTCGATCTTTTTAAGAAAACGGTTGTCAGAGCCTTTCATTTTCCCACCTCTTCTTTAAATTCTTATTTATGAAGTTGTTTCGTGAATGATTGTAGGGACGCTCCTCCCGGAGCGTCCGCGGACACCCGGGGACGGGTGTCCCTACATTGTTGTACGACAGACAGCTCGATAAACTGGAATTTGACTTTTTTCGACAGGAAAAGCTTAACGGCGCACCGCAGGTCAGCCTGCTGTGCGCCGTAAAACTCCTTTATTCTGCGGAGATCAGATAATAATACACAGGCTGACCGCCACGCAGCAGATTCACATCTGCATCCGGGCAAATTTCCTGGAACAGGTCCGCAGCCTTCTGGGCATGCTTTTCCTGAATGTCCTCACCGTAGTAAATGGTGATGTAATCTCTGCCGTCGTCGCGTACCTTTTCCGCAAGCGCTTTCAGCAGCACCTTGATGTCTTTGCTGGTGCCGAACAGGGCGCTTCCGAACATTGCCAGGTAATCACCCTCGTGGATATCGTAGCCGTCAAAGTCGGAATTCCGGGCGGCATAGGTGATCTGCATAGTATCCACATTGCCCAGCGCTTCCGTCAGTGCCTCGGTGTTCTCCTCCTCAGTGCCATCAGGGTTGAAGCTGAGCATCGCGGTAATGCCCTGGGGAACAGTCTTGCTGGGGATGACGACCACATGCTTGGGAGTCAGGGCGTCCACCTGCTCCGCTGCCATAATGATATTCTTGTTGTTGGGCAAAACATACACGGTTTCCGCAGGAACCTTATTCACAGCCTCCAGAATATCCTGGGTACTGGGGTTCATAGTCTGACCGCCGGAGATGATCCCGTCCACGCCCAGATTCATAAACACATCCGCAAGGCCGTCACCGGCACAGACGGACACCACGCCGAAGGTCTTCTCGGGTTCTGCGATCTTGGGTGCCTTTTCTGTCTCACTGAGCACCTTTTCTGTGTGCTGCAGGCGCATGTTTTCGATCTTTACGGTGACGAAAGAGCCGTAGTCGATGGCCTCGTGCAGCGCCTTGCCGGGGTCGTTGGTGTGGACATGGACCTTGATGATCTCCTCGTCGTCCACCAGCACCAGGCTGTCGCCCAGACTGTCCAGGAATGCCCGGAGGGCTTCCGGATCCTTGTCATTCTCCCGGGAGATGATGAACTCGGTGCAGTAGGTGAAGGTGATATCCTCGGTGTCAAAATCGCCAAAGGCAGCCTGCTCCTTGGCTTCCGTCTGCTCCATACCCTCAGGAACTACCACATCCTCGCCCTGCAGGGAGCTGAGCATCGCTTCCAGCACGAACAGCCAGCCCTTACCACCGGCATCCACAACGCCGGCCTTTTTCAGCACGGGGTTCTGGTTGACGGTATTGGCAAGCGCCACCTTGGCTTCCTCGATAGCGGCAGCGTGGACAAATTCAATGTGATTATTCTCCTGGGCTGCCTTCTGGGCAGCTGCCGCTGCCAACCGGGCAACGGTCAGAATCGTACCCTCGGCAGGCTTCATGACCGCCTTATAGGCTGCGTCCACGCCCTCCTGCAGCGCCTGCGCCCACAGAACGCCGTCGGCGACCTGTGCGCCCTTTAATTTCCGGGAAAGACCCCGGAACAGCAGGGACAGGATCACGCCGGAGTTACCTCTGGCACCCCGAAGCATGGCAGACGCGGCAATGCCGGCGGCCTTATCCAGGGCAGGATCTTCTGCCTTGCGCAGATCCGCAGCAGCGGAATTGATGGTCATGGACATATTGGTGCCGGTATCGCCGTCCGGCACGGGGAACACATTCAGATCATTAAGCTCCTGCTTATGGATCTCCACAGCGGCAGCCGCACTGATAGCCAGCCGGCGAAAATCCGCTCCGTTGATTGTCTGTCTCAAAGAGTCGTCCTCCTAATTTACATCATAGAGTCAATGTAAACATTGACGGCTTTGACCTCAGTGCCGGTGCAGTTCTTTACCACATAGCGCACCTCGGAGATGATGGACGCGCCCACCGCGCCCAGGTTGACACCGCTGTCAACGATAATATGCAGGTCGATGGAAATGGTATCGTCCTCATGGAAGTCCACACGGACGCCCTTTGCCATGGATTCTTTACGCAGCAGGTGGTAAACACCATCGGAAACAGAACGGGCAGCCATGCCCTTAACGCCAAAGCAGTTGCTGGCGGCAGTACCGGCGATGTCGGTATACACACTGGTGGAAACACAGACGCTGCCGTTTTCATTGTTGTGACGGATCATAGTTTGTACCTCCGTTTATAAAATTGAAATTGTCAATGATTTACACAATGCTCTTTTCCCAGCAGTCGGGAGCGGTCAGTCCCATCATCTTGACCACGGTCGGTGCCACATTGGCAAGACCGTAGCTGCCCTCTGTTACAGACCAGTCGTTGTCCTTATCATAGATAATGAAAGGAACCGGATTCAGGGAATGGGCGGTGCGGACAGCAGTCTTGCCCTTCTTGGTCTCGGTCATCTGGTCGGCGTTGCCGTGGTCAGCGGTGATCAGCACCGTATAGCCGTACTTGTCGGCGGCTTCCAGGATCGCCTTCAGACCGTTATCCACACACTCCATGGCGTAGACCACTGCGTCCATTGCGCCGGTATGACCGACCATATCGCCGTTGGGGTAGTTGCAGCGCAGGAACTGGAACTTTCCGGATGCCATTGCCTGCACCATGGCTTCGGTGATCTCCTTGGACTTCATGGCAGGTGCCTGCTCGAAGGGGATCACATCGGAGGGGATCTCCAGATACCCTTCCAATTCTTCGCTGACCTTGCCGGAGCGGTTGCCGTTCCAGAAGTAAGTCACATGGCCGTACTTCTGGGTCTCAGAGCAAGCAAACTCCCGGATACCGGCATCGCACAGCACTTCAGTCAGGGTGTTCTGGATCACAGGGGGCTGCACCAGATACTTTTCGGGGATGTTCAGGTCGCCGTCATACTGCAGCATACCGGCAAACTTCACGCCGGTGTAATCACCCCGGTCGAACTGATCAAAATCCTTGCGGTCGAAAGCAAGGGAGATCTCTTGGGCACGGTCGCCACGGAAGTTGAAGAGGATCACACTGTCGCCGTTTGCGATCTTTGCCACCGGCTCGCCGCCCCGGGCGACTACGAAAGCAGGCAGATCCTGGTCGATGCAGCCGGTCTCGGCACGGTAGGTCTCAATGGCCTCCTTGGCGGATGCGAACTGGCGGCCAATGCCCTGAACATGTGTACGCCAGCCGGCTTCCACCATGCCCCAGTTGGCCTCGTACCGATCCATGGTCACCTGCATTCTGCCGCCGCCGGAGGCGATGGCGTAATCACAGCCGTCGGTATTCAGTTCATCCAGCACAGCTTCCAGCTGACCCACATATTCCAGTGCGGAGGTGGCAGGCACATCTCTGCCGTCCAGCAGGATGTGGCAGTAAGCCTTCTGCACCCCGGCAGCCTTTGCCGCCTTCAAAAGGGCGATCAGGTGAGAAATATTGGAGTGGACATTGCCGTCAGACAGCAGTCCCAAGAAGTGCATCGCTTTGCCGGACTTGGCGTTTTCCACCAGTTCCTGCCATACTTCGGAGGCAAACAGCTTGCCGTTT
>JAZOSG010000146.1:0-5623 GCA_045657005.1 Faecousia sp. | reverse complement strand
TGCGTGTCGGTAAACAGCTCGATAAACTGTAATTTGAAGATCGAAAATATAAAGAAGTGGTGGCCGGGAATCGGTCACCACTTCTTTGATCAAAGAAACATAAAGATGAAGGTCAGGATCATGTAGATGATGATCAGTGCGCAGATGACCACCAGCATGGGCGTGAACATCATCTTCACCGCGCCCCAATAGGTGTTCCACACATCCTTTGCCTTGGGACGGGGACTTGCCGGATTTCGGTTTCCTAACCGGGGACCGGAGGAAACACCGGACATGTCGGCAATGATCCTGCCATCATCCACATAATGGATCTTTTCTTTTTTCTTGCCCATCCTTATTCCTCACCCAGCAGGTGGCAGGCAGCAAAGTGACCCGGCTCCACCTCACGGTACTCGGGAGGTACATGCTTGCAGACTTCCTTTGCATAGGGGCAACGGGTATGGAACCGGCAGCCCTTGGGGGGATTGGCAGGAGAAGGAATGTCTCCCTCCAGTTTGATCCGGTCCATCTTTGCCGTGGGATCGGGGTTAGGCACAGCAGAGAACAGCGCCTTGGTGTAGGGGTGCAAGGGATTGCGGAAAATATCTTCCTTAGTACCGAACTCCATCATAGCACCCAGATACATAACACCGATCTTATCGGAGATGAACTTGACCACGCTCAGATCGTGGGAGATGAACACATAGGCAAGGTTCATCTGCTTCTGCAGATCCTTCAAAAGGTTGATGATCTGCGCCTGGATGGAAACATCCAGCGCTGAAACAGGCTCGTCACAGATCACAAGCTTGGGATTAACAGACAATGCACGGGCAATACAGATCCGCTGGCGCTGACCGCCGGAGAACTCATGGGGATACCGCTCATAGTAGTAATCCCGAAGACCGCACTTATCCATCAGCCCCAGAACATAGTCCTTGATCTGGTTCTTGGGAACGATCTTATGGACCTCCACCGGCTCGGAAAGGATGCCGCCGACGGTGCTTCTGGGAGGCAAAGAGGAATAGGGATCCTGGAAAATGATCTGCATCTGCTTACGGATCTCACGCATCTGCTTGGAATCATAATCGGTGATATCTTTGCCGTCAAAAATGATCTGACCGCCAGTAGGCTTGTGGAGCTTCAGAATAGCTCTGCCGGCAGTGGTCTTTCCGCAGCCGGACTCACCGACGATACCCAGGGTCTCGCCGGGCATCAGCTTGAAGGAGATATCATCCACCGCCACAAGCTCCTTGGTAACCTTACCAAACATAGTCTTCTTAATTGGGAAGGTCTTACGCAGATGGCGAACCTCCAAAACCGCCTCGGGGTCGAAGGGCTTTTGGAAATCCTCCTGCATCTGCTGCTTTCTTTTTTGCAGATATTTTTCCTGCTCAGCCGCGTCATCATAGACGATGGGATCAGCAGGCTCGGTATTCAATACTTTTTCTTCAGCCATTTGTATTCTCCTCGTCGTACAGATGACATGCTATAAAGTGGGTGGGGCTCACCTGCACCATGCCCGGATACTGACCGGAGCATTTGGCGGTACACTTTGCGCATCTTTCCTTGAAATAGCAGTGCTCAGGCATGTTCACCGGGTTGGGAACATTACCGGGGATATTATACAGCTCCGTGCTGTCGTCCAGAGTCATGGTGGGCTTGGACTTCTGCAGGCCAATGGTATAAGGGTGCTTGGGATCCTGGAAGATCTCGTAAACAGTACCCTTTTCGATGACCTTACCGGCATACATGACCACCACATAGTCAGCCATTTCCGCGATCACGCCCAGATCGTGGGTGATCAGCAGAATAGAGCCGTCGATCTTGGTCTTGATATCCTGCAGAAGATCCAGGATCTGCGCCTGGATGGTCACATCCAGCGCGGTGGTAGGCTCGTCGGCAATGATCAGACGGGGCTCTGCAGCCAGTGCCATGGCGATCATTACACGCTGGCGCATACCGCCGGACAGCTCATGGGGAAACGCATTGTAGACATTTTCCGGGATGATGCCCACCAAACGGAGCATCTCTTCGGACTTCTGCTTTGCCAATTCCTTGGTAGCACCGGGCACATGGATCAAAGTCACCTCGTCCAGCTGCTCACCGATGGTAAACACCGGGTTCAGGCTGGTCATAGGCTCCTGGAAGATCATAGCGATCTGCTTGCCGCGGATCCGGTGGTTCTCATGGATGGGCATTTTCGCAATATCGTAGACCTTCTCCTCCATCTGGAAGCTGCCATCAGCGTCGGCGACGGGATTCCCCTTCTCGTCACGCTTATAATCGTATGCCTTGAAACGGATAGAGCCCTCCACGATCTGTCCGGTGGGCCCCTGGATCAGGCGCATGACGGACATAGAGGTCACAGACTTGCCGCAGCCGGATTCGCCCACGACACCCACGACAGCGTTTTTCGGCACATCGTAAGAAACGCCGTTGACCGCCTTGACAGTTCCCTGCTCCGTAAAGAAGTAGGTGTGCAGGTCGTCGATTTCCAGAATATTGGCGTCGTTTCGCATTTCCGTGAGGAACTCGGACTCCTCTGCCTTGCGGTTTTTATATGCCTCCAGGCGTTTCATCACCTTGGCATTTTCCTTTGCGATGGCACGGATCTCCCGGCCTGTGAGATAATTCTTATTTGTCTTTGCCATAGCTTATCTCCTCGCTTTCGGATCGAGAGCGTCACGCAGACCGTCGCCCACAAAGTTGAAGCCCAGAACGGCTATGACGATACATACACCGGCAGGCACCCAGACATACCAGTGATTCTGCAGCACATCCTGGTTGGTAGAGATGATATTGATCATTGTACCCCAGGCGGCATAGGGTGCTTTAACACCCAGATTCAGGTAGGACAGGGTCGCTTCGTACAGGATCATGCTGCCAAGGCTCAGGCTCATCTGAACGATCAGCTGGGGCATGACATTGGGAACCAGATGCTTGAAGATCTTACGGAAGGTGGAGTAGCCCATGGCTTCTGCTGCCACCATGTACTCCTGCTCACGCAGAGAAAGGATCTGACCACGCACCAGACGGGCAGTGCCTGTCCAGGAAATAAAGGTCAAATAGATCATCAGCAGGTAAATACGGTACTTGGCATCGATATCGGATGCGTCCAGGATCGTACTGATGATCAGCAGGATCGGCACACCGGGCAGACACATCAGCACATCACAGATACGCATGATGATATTATCGATAGCACCGCCGAAGTAGCCTGCCACACCACCCAGGATAACGCCCAGAATGGTAATCAGGAACACGGCAATAAAGCTGACTGTCAGGGAGATCCTGCCGCCGTACATCAGACGCACGAACACATCGTAGCCCTCGTTATCGGTACCAAGGATGTGCTCAGCAGAAGGAGGAGACAGGAAGTTATCCTTCAGATACTTCTCAGTCGTCTGGCGCAAGGTGTACTCCACACCGTCAACGGTATAAGTAGTGGTGGAGGCGGCGTACTCTGTCTTACCGCTTTCGTCCAGCTCGATCTCACCCCACTGGGTATAGAGCATAGGGCCAAAGAAGCTAAAGATAAACAGGCCGACCACCATGATCAGTCCCAGGATACTCAGCTTGGAGCGGAAGAAACGGCGTACCACCATCCGTGTGGGAGACATGAGCCGCACATTTTTATCAAGAGGCGCTTCCGTATCAACCGGCTTGGTTTCCTGAATCTCTTCGTTTTTCAGTTGTTCCATGATCGCGCCTCCTTACTCCAATTTAACTCTGGGATCCACGATGCCGTACATCAGGTCGGCAAGCAGAACGCCCAGCACGCTCAGCAGCGCAAGGAACATGTTATAGCCCATAATAAAGGGGGTGTCACCCCGGTTCATAGCATCCAGCGCGATGTTACCGATACCGGGCAGGTCAAAGACCTGCTCGGTAATAATAGCACCGGAGAACAGACTGGGCAGAAGACCCGCCATGGAGGTGACCAGGGGGATCAGGGTGTAGCGGAAGGCGTGCTTATTGATGACGACCTTCTCCTTAAGACCCTTTGCCCGGGCTGTACGGATATAATCGGAATTCAGAACCTCCAGCATGTTGGTTCTGGTCATTCTCATTCTGGCACCGATGCTTAAGATCACGATGGTCAGGATGGGAATGAACATATGGGTGGCATAGTCCAGCAGAAGCTGGATGCCCGTATAGGAGGCTGTGGCGTTTACAAGACCCGATGCCGGGAACCACCCCAGCTTCAAAGCCAGCATATCCTTAAGCATGTTGCCAAAGAAGAAGGACGGCAGGGAAATACCGATCATGACCAAGATGGTGACGATATAATCCCGGAGGCTGTACTGGTGGGTAGCAGCCGTAATGCCCAGAGGAATGGCGATCATAAACTCAAAGATGGTGGCGATCAGCGCGACAGCAAAGGAAACACCCATATGCTCCACGATGACCTGTGCCACGGGGATGCCGTAGACAAAGCTGGTGCCCAGGTCAAATCTTGCCAGGGCACTCAGCCAGCTGAAATAGCCGCTGAGGATGCCCATAAAGCTGTTATCGCCCAAGCCATACATTTTGTACATAGCCTCGACCGTTTCCTCGCTGACGGTGGCGCCGCCCTGGTTCATGGCGTTGATCTTATCCTGAATGAAGTCAACAGGCATAAGCCGGATCAAAAAATAGATGATCAGCGAAACACCCAGCAGGATCAGGATCGAGTAGGCTACTCTTTTTACAATATATTTGAACATAAACTCACTCCGATATTAGCCGGCGAATTCGATCTCCCAGATACGGTCCAGAGGAGAAGAGTAAGGATTGACATCCGTAGGAACGGTGTCGGCATTGATCACCTTGGAATTGAAGGAGTACAGAACACTTCTCTGGTAGACAGGCAGCTCGATGGCCAGCTCCAGGATCTGCTCCATAGCTTCCATATAAAGCTCGGAACGGACTTCCTTATCATTGGTGGCACGGGCTTCGTCGATCAGCTCGCTCAGCTCGTCCAGGATGTCCAGCTCCTCAGCGGTGCCGCTGGTCTTGAGGTAGTTGTAGCCCCATGCCAGGGTGCTGGTAGCGGTGGAATCCTTGTGGTAGACCTGGTACAGGTCGGGATCCAGAGCGGAGGACCAGGCAGCAGCCCAGACTTCCAAAGAACCGGTATTGATCTTGGTCAGTGCCTGCGTATCGCAGACCACTTCCACATCCCAGCCCAGATCGTTCAGCAGCGCAGCCGCGTCACGGAAGACCTTGTAGGTGGGGTGATCCTGCAGGCTGGAGCCTGCTATGGTGAAGGTAACGCACAGCTGCCTAGCGCCCTCGCTGACACCTGCCTCCTGCATGTACTTCTCGATGTTGGCGATGGCAACATCCTCGCTCCAAGTACCCAGCTGGGGATAATCAAAGCCGTTATCCTCAGCAGCGGAACCGGAGGGATATGCCCAGCTCACCTTGGACATGGGCCAGTAGATCTGAGAAGCGGTACCTGCACGGTAGTAGTCCAGAGCCAGAGAGGTGTTCATGGCGCACATGATTGCCTTACGCAGGTTGATGTCGTTGATCTTTGCGGAGTTGACACCGATGTAGCCGTAGCCCAGCTGGACGGTGGTCAGCATCTTGTAGCCCTTGGATTCCATGGACTCCAGCTTCTCATAGTTCTCGGTGGTCAGAGCGGGGGTAATGTAGTGGA
>JAZOSG010000145.1:0-3461 GCA_045657005.1 Faecousia sp. | reverse complement strand
AATGCTGCAGCACGCCCCTAAACTATGCAAATGTCTACATCCTGCGGATGTAGGGGCGGATATTATCCGCCCGCGGGCGACTAATAGTCGCCCCTACAGATTCTAACGATAGATTTTTGAATTTTGCAACATGCCCTTTTTGATTATTTCCACTTGGACAGCAAATACCGCAAAAGGCGATACAGCCAATAAGAGCCAAACACAAACACAATGTTCAGCAGGCTCACGATCAGGATATACAGCCCCTTGGCTGCGATCGCGCCCAAAGCCTGCTCCACCTGCAGGCGAACCGCTTCCAGAACCGGAATATTGCAGGAATAGTAGTTGGCGTAATTGGTCTTCAGCAGCTGTGCCATAGTCGCCGAAACAGCGCAGAACCCTACCGTAAACCACACCACTGCCTTTGGCTCAAACTTATATTCCGGGGTATGCAGCTCCAGCACAGGGATCAGCAAAAAGGCAAGCATCACGATGTTGTGAAACGCTACAGTATGGAAGGACAGATAGTCCGTGAAAAATTCATTGATATTTGCCGCGCTGTAGATCAGATTGGGATAGATCAGCATCAGCAGGAACACCGCTGTGCACAGCGCCGCTGTGATGCCCCGTACCACGCTCTTATATTTGCCTGTGTAAAAGGACATGGCAGGCATGGCAAAAATAAACAATGAGCAAAAATGAAAGGGCAGGTGGTAAAGGTCGTACCCCCGGTATAGGGAGACCGCCTGCTTTCCCACCTCCAAAAGAAGTAATATGCAGGTCAGGATATGAAATGGGATCATACGGATCTTAATATCCTTTTTCCCGATGGTCATACGAAGGATCAGGACAATTACGACCATCACTGCCAGCGCACCAGGCAGGGTTTTCATATGCTCCAAGGTCCAAAGTTCCATTGGCTTACCTCCGGAAATTCCAGAATTTTCGCCAATATTTTACCATATGCGGCAAATCACAACAACATTTCATTTCCTAAGATTTTCCTAAGAATGCGAAAACGGATCTCATTTGAGATCCGTTTTTGTTTACAGTCCCAGATGTTTTAACAGCTTTGCTGTGGAATGGATCTGGGTGTTGGAGGTAGCAGCGTTGGTCTGCAGCTCTTTTATCGCATGGTCAGCACCGCCGCAGAAGGCGATCTTAAACCACCGCACCACCTGGTATATAGGTGTCAGCCATTTGTGTTTCTGCAAAATGGGGTAATAGTACTTGATAACATCATAGGAAAGAAACACTCTGGACAGCAGATACCGCAGCTTATTCCCTTTCTGCGCCTGATGAACCGTAACATAGTTTTCCATGGTACCGTATGTGCCGCCGCTGAGAATAAAGCTTTCCATCTGCTTTGACAGAGGATCGTAGTCTTCTCCGGAAAACCAGACCCGGCTCAGCTTCCGGGCTGCCTGCGTAAAGGGCAGAAGCTCTCCTTGGGTAAGCACTTCTTCCCTGTTTAATGGGTCGCAGACACGCTTTTCATCCAGGATCCACAGATCCAGAAACGGACGGATCCCACAGCCGCCATGGACGAAGTGCTTTGCCATGTGGGCGATGTGGTAATAATAAAAAAGCGTATCCGGCATCACGGTGTGGTAGTTTTTCCCTTTCAGCGGCGCTGCCTTTTCCCAGATCCCGGACAAGATCCGCTCCGCGCTTTCGGAAACATAATCCTCTATGGTGGAGTAGTGCAGCTCCAGCTGGACACCCCCGGGTGTGATCATAGACACATCGTGGGAGGTCTTTCCCTGATAGCTGTAAGAGAGCTTTTCTTCCAGCACCCGGGTCGCCTTTTCCAGTTCTTCCTCTTTCACCAAAATGTCCATATCGCAGCTGGTGCGCATCCAGGGCCCGGGGTAGTGCTCCCGCAGCACCGAGCCCTTCAGGGGGATGAACGGGATCTGCGCCTCTTCCAGTGCGGCGCAGGTCTGTTCATAGGCGTGGCTCTGGCGCATGTACCGGGCAAAGGCCTGCATAGCTGCCTGCTTGCATTTGGTCACTGCTTCGCTTTCCGGCAGCTCCAGCTTGCTGACAGCCTGTCCCACCAGATGGGCAAGGTCGTGGTGACCGGCAAGGGCATAGACCTGTTCCAGCAGCTCCGGTGTGCAGGAAGTCTTTATATCTTCTGTCACCGGCTCGCCGCACACCGCTATCCGCAGTAGCGCAAACAGCAGCTGTGTTTTATCCATGCTCCTTTACCTCCTGTGGGTCATTTCCGGGTTACCCCTTTATAGGTCTTTTGTACCGTCTCATAGCTTTCCAGATTGCCGATATCATAGCGGCTGCCGGGCATTTCCATAGCATAGACCGGCGTCTGGGTACACAGCCAGGCAATATAGCTGCCCGGCGCATCCGTTCCGCAGCCGGCGGCAATGCCCTTTTCCACCAAATAGGCATCCTCCCGGGTATAATAGTAGAAGGGTGGGCAGCACCAGTGGGTCTGGGGCGTGGGAGATTTTTCCGTCATCTGCAGGATCCTGTCGTTCTCATCAATGGTGACCACGCCGCATTTAAGCAGCTTCTGCTCATTGGCTTCATAGTAGCGCATGATGCAGGAAGCGTTCTTCGCCTTTGCGTAGGAAATGAACGAGGTCAGGGAAAAGTCCAGCAGATTATCCCCGGCGATCACCAGCATATCATCGTCCAGAGAAAGCTTGTCAATAGCGAACTGAATATCCTTCACCGCGCCTAAGCGGGTCTCGTTGGACTCCGTGCCGTCGTCCACCACCGTGACCTTCTGGCGCTTGGTCTTTGCCCAGGCATCAAAATGGTGGGCAAATTTATGGTTGGAGATCACCACATATTCATCCACATGGCCGCAGCTGTCGATATCGTCGATCAGCCAGTCCAGAATGGTCTTTTCCTGCACCTTCAGAAGAGGCTTGGGAAAATTCTCCGTCAGAGGGTACAGCCGGGTGGCGTAGCCTGCCGCCAGGATCAAACATTTCATGGTCTCAACCTCGTTATTTCAGATTTACACCGTCTGCGCTTTGGCAGATATGTACAGAATACTTCCCTTCCAGATGGGGGAAGGCTTTGAGATATTCTTTGGTAACCGTTTGTGTGATGCTTTCCTCATAGGCAGGATCGATCAGCGCCATGCAGCAGCCCTTGAAGCCTGCGCCGGAGAACCGTCCGCCGTAGATGCCTTCGGTCTTTGTCATGATCTCATAAAGCTTTTTCAGCTCCGGTGAGCCGGTCTCCCAGTTATAGATCGACGAGTGTCCGCTTTCAAAGGACAGTCTTCCGAATTCCTCAATGTCTCCTCTGCGCCACGCCTCAGCGCCTTTTTGTACCCGCTGGTATTCCGTGTACCAGTGCTCTGCGCGCTTGCGCCAGGTTTCCGGCAGCTTGTCTTTATACTGAAGATATACCTCGTAAGGCACATCCCGAAGATTGGTCTCTTCAAACTTGCCGTATTCCATGCCGGCATAGGCTTTCAGCGCATAGGCCGCGCTGCGGCACTC
>JAZOSG010000144.1:0-3282 GCA_045657005.1 Faecousia sp. | reverse complement strand
CCGCTTCCAGCAAGAGTTCCTCTTCCAGACGGCGAAGCTCCTCTTTTCGGTCTTTAAACATGGAGATATCTCCTTCCTTTGGAAAAAGGAGAGTGCGCTGGCACTCTCCTTAGGGGTTATTTTTCCAGAGCCATGACCTTGTCGATACGGCGCTGGTGGCGCTCCTGATGGGAAAATTCTGTACCGAGCCAGGTGTCGGCAATTTCCAGAGCCAGCATTTGACCTACGACCCCTGCACCGATAGCCATCATGTTGGTGTCGTTGTGCTCCCGGGTCATCCGGGCAGACATAACATCGGAAAGCAGTGCGCAGCGGATGCCCTTGACCTTATTGCAGGTGATGGACACGCCGATGCCGGTGGTGCACAGCACGATGCCCTTGTCACATTCGCCAGCGGCAACTGCCTTAGCAGCAGGTGCCGCGAAGTCCGGGTAGTCACAGCTGTCCAGGGTGTAGGTGCCGAAATCCTTGATCTGGTGACCCTGTTTTTCCAGATGGGCGATCATGGCGTTTTTCAGATCCAGTGCGCCGTGGTCACAGCCGATTGCGATTTTCATATACAATTCCTCCTATAGTACAAGTCCGCCGTTGACAGGTAAGACCTGTCCGGTGACAAATTCCGCATCTGCCAGATAAAGCATTGCCTTGGCAACATCCATAGGTGTGCCGTTTCTGCCCACAAGAGCTTCCTCTGCCAAAGCATCCATCGTCTCCTGGGAGACATCCCGGCACATATCCGTCAGGATCACTCCGGGGGCGACGCAGTTGCAGCGGATACCGCTGGGTCCCAGCTCCTGGGCAAGGGCCTTTGTCAGGGCGATCACCGCCCCCTTGGTGGCGGAATAGGCAGCTTCACAGGAAGCACCCACTTGTCCCCACATGGAGCTGACGGTGATGATGCAGCCGGACTGCTTGCGCAGAAAAGCAGGGGTCGCGGCGTTGACACAGGTGTAAATACCCTTGACATTCACCCCGAACAGCCTGTCCCACTGGGCTTCTTCCATTTGGCTCATCAGCCCGTAGTGGCAAATGCCGGCGTTACAGATGAGGATATCCACATCTGCGATCCGGGCAAAGGCCTGGGCTACGGCAGCAGAGTCTGCCACATCGCAGCAGATGGCTGTTGCGCCGGTTTTATCCGATACCGCCTTTGCGGCAGCATGATTTTTTTCGTAAAGGAAGTACACCCGGTCACCCCGGGCGCAAAAGGCTTCCACAGCGGCTGCGCCGATCCCTCGGGAACCGCCGGTGATCACAACAGTTTTCATAGCTGTTTATCTTCTGCGGCTCTTTGTCCGGTGATCGGAATACTGCCGCAGGGAAGAGATCTTGCTGTCGGATTCAGACATAAATGCTTTGAGCTTTTCCTCGAAAAGCTGGTCTGCAGTCTTGGGTGCAGGAGGAGGCGTAGGCGCGGAGCGGGGCGCGCGGTTCTGACCGCCCTCCCGACGGGGAGCAGCGTTGTCGCGCTGGGGCGACCGTTCCAGTCGCTTGATGGAAAGGTTGATCTTGCCGTTATCGGTGCCGATAACCATGACCTTGACATCCTGACCCTCGGTCAGGTGCTGGCGGACATCACTAACGAAGATATTTGCCACCTCCGAGATATGTACCAGACCGGTCTTGTTTTCAGGCAGACTGATAAACGCGCCGAAATTTGTGATGGATTTTACTTTGCCCTCTAAAATTGCTCCAACGGTTAACTCCATAGTTTGCTTTGCTTCCTCCAATTTAGTCGATTACTCAGGCAGAAAGATGACGGTATCCGGGTCTACAAGTCCCAGAAGCTTACCTGCCAGCTCCGTGACGCTTTGCACGGTTCCCAGCTGCGCGATGGATCGGGACAGCTCCTGATTTTCTTGCTCCAGCTTTGCTGCCTCGGTGCGCAGCGCCTGGCTTTGCTTTTGGGCGTCCAGGATCGCAAAGCGCAGGGTCAGCAGTGCCAGGGTAGAAAATACGATGGTCGCCAGCACCACGCACTTGAGCAGGGTGGAGCTGCGCCGATATACCAGCCTGACCCGGCGGAAGGGATTGCGGTCTGCTGCCATAACGGGTACCTCCATCTTTTTGTTTACGATTTATTGTACCCGTTTTTTTTGCAGTTGCCAAGAGAAAATTTATATATTTTGCCGTTTTTTTGAAAAAATGTTTCATTGGGCGCGTAAAAAACGCCCAGATCCCCCCGAGAAGTCTCCAAAAACCGGCAAAAACCGGGCGCAGAAGCCGCCCTACGGTCAGCTCCCACAAAAAGCCGCCACACAGAAGTCCCGCGCTGTAGCCCAGCCGCAAGTCGCCCTGACATACAGCAAAGCCCAGGTACAGCCATACCCAAAATGCTGCCGCCAGAAACAGCAGATCGGAGAGGGTGGTGTGCCTGGGACGCAGAGGACGCAAAAAACCGTAGTAAACCCCCAACGCTGCCCCCAGCGCTACCGCAATGGCAAACCGCTGCAGCGCAAGTATCGGGGTAGTCATCGGGTAAGACGGCTCCAAAAACCGCCGCTGCTTCGGGGCTCCTCGTAGATCAGTGCTGCGATGTGTCCGTCTACTGCGACCTGACCGCCGTCAATGGACAGGGTCTTCAGCTGCAGCTGCTGTCCCTGCACCTCTAAAGTGCCAAGGGCAGTGCGCAAAATGACACTGGTATCGTCAAAGCTCACCACCTCGGTAACCCCGGTCATGGTCAGGTTTTTTCGTTCGTTCAAAGAAAGCTTGTGGGGCAGCTGTATGTTTTCGGCAGCCATGTCCATCACCTCCCTAGAGGGTATGCGCCATCGGTGCTGGTTAGAACATTTGACACCGCCGGTTTTTGAGGCTATACTACTATAAAAAGGGGGCGATGGCGATGGAGCTTCGGTATATGGCGCTGGATGGCATGACCGGGCATGAAGCAGGGCGGCAGCTTTTGGCGCAGCTGTACCGGAAAAAAACCGGCAAAGCTTTGCCGGAGATCTGCGTAACGCCCCGGGGAAAGCCCTACTTTGCTGAAGAAGGGCTGCATTTTTCCATTTCCCACACAAAGCACTATGCTTTCTGCGCGCTGTCCCAGCGCAATATCGGAATCGACGCGGAGGAGGAAGACAGAAAAATCGATCTGCGTCTGGCAGATAAGATCCTTTCTCCCGGGGAAAAGGCGCAGTACGAAGCTGCTCCGGACAAGCGGCTGGCGCTGCTGACCTTCTGGGTGCTGAAGGAGGCTGCCGGTAAGCTGTCAGGGCAAGGACTCAACGGCTACCCTGACCACACAGACTTTTCCCTGGACGACCCCAGAGTGACCCGGAT
>JAZOSG010000143.1:0-4574 GCA_045657005.1 Faecousia sp. | reverse complement strand
CAAACAAATATGCCTTGGTCAGATACAACCTGCGTATTGGAATTCGCACAATAGTAAGATTTTTCTTAGGCTCGTCCGGAATATATTTCTTGATAGCATTCATCATTATATTTGAAGTGAACACAGATTCGTTTGTCTGCGTAGATAACGATTCTATCAATTAGGGAGTCTAGAAGTTCGCCGGTTAGTTTCGGGGACTTGGCATACTGCTTACAGAGTTCCAGTCTTTGATTGCTGTCGTGTAGCATCCGGGCCAACTTATGATCTTCGTCGATCAGTGCCTCGCAGCGTGCTTGTATATCAAGCTGTTTCTTACGCATTTTCTGGGCATTTGGCTTGTAGACACTTTCCGGCAGATCAAATGATTCTGCATGCTCAAATACGTTTTCGTACCACTGCCCAATCCTGTTTGACTTTTCTTGCAATTCTCTTATCTCAGATTGAATTTCATCCCGCCTATCTTCCATAACACCAATATGCTCCGTCACATACTCTGCTACTAAGATGTGGGGAACGTGCTGTGCCACGGCCCGTTCTACTATTTTTATGAGAACATCGTCCCTCGTAAAGTGTGAACTGCACATAGTACGGTTTGATGTCCTATACAGACCACAATCATAATAGACATAGCTTTCCATACTGGAGCCGGGCTTTGCAGCATTTTTAGAAGAGGTTATGCGTTTTCCGCAATCACCACAGATAAGCCTTCCATTCAACAGCTTGCGGTTATCATGTTCTACCTCTGCCCGCTTCTGATAATGGGAGAGCCGCTCTATCTCTGCTTGATTTATTGCTTGGACAGCATCAAACAATTCTTTGGAGATAATGGCAGGATGTGCGTCCTCAATGATCGTCCATTCGTCTTCGTCGGTTGTGTGCTTAGGAAGGCGCAGGCTGTCCTTCTTCACCTTTCCGTGGACACGGTTTCCAATATAAACTTGATCATGCAAAATTGATCTGATAACGTTTTTCTGCCAAATTGCATCCGCAAAGCTTGCCTTTTTGGATGTGCCTCGTAGATATTTCAGTTTACCCGGGCAAGGAATATCATCTTTATTCAGTGACTGAGCGATTGCAGTATAGCCATAGCCCTGTGAACGCAATTTGAATATTCGGTGGATCACCAGTCGTGTCTCCGGATCAATCGCATAGGTGTTGTTTACCGGATCTCGCAAATAGCCATAAGGAATGCTTCCAGAAGCGGGCAAAAAGGTTCCGGACTGAACTTTAGCATCAATGGCCGACTTTACCTTCTTTGAAGTATCGATTGCGGTACCATAGTGCATAATGATTTTTATAACCATTTCCAAGCGAATTAGTTCGCTCACATCTGATACATTATCATAATTATCGTTTATACTGATAAAGCGAACACCCATATCGGGGAATGTCTCCAGCAGCAACTCACAAGCACCTAAATAATCTCTGCCGATTCTGGACACATCCTTCACAATTACGCAATTGATGATGCCACACTTCAGATCTTCCAGCATAGATTGGAACGCTGGCCGGTTAAAATGCATGCCGCTATAGCCATCATCCACATAGTTTTTTACGAAAGAAATATCGGGCTTGGATAATAGGGCTTCCTGTGCCAGCTTGAGCTGATATATGAGGGATTCACCATAAACCCGGTTGTCACTAACGGACAAACGGGCGTACACACCAGCTTTCCATTTCGATTCGGTTTTCTCAGGGAAATATCTGTTTTGTCTTGGTTTACGGGCCATTCGAAATGCCACCTTTCTTTTATTTAGTTTAAAATAAGTATATAAAAAGCCAGCTGCAAATCTTGTCGAATACAGTTGGCTTGGATATTATTTTGTAGAAAAAGCCACCGATTTATGCAAAATCGGTGGCTTTTTTGCTTAGCCTGCGGCTTCCAACATATTCTCAATAAAGATACCGTAGCCCATTGTGGGATCGTTTACCAGTACGTGCGTAACTGCGCCAATTAGCTTCCCGTCCTGTACTAGAGGACTTCCGGACATGCCTTGAACGATGCCGCCGGTGGCGGCAAGAAGTGCCGGGTCAGTGACTTTTAAGAGCATGTTTCGGGTTCGGCTGCCGCTGTTTGGATAGATCTTGAGAATCTCCACAGAATATTCCCGGAGGTTCTTGCCGTCCACTGTGGAGCGGATCACCGCACTTCCTGTGCGCACTTGATCACAGCTGGCAACAGGCAGCGCATCGCCGGAGATGGCAGCATCCGCTTTTCCGAAGACACCCTGCTCGGTATTTTTTTCCAACGCGCCAAGGGGCGAAGTGTCTGTCAGAGAGCCAAGAAGCTGTCCCGGTGTTCCGGGAATTCCTTTTTTAATAGAGAAAATCTGGGCATCATAAACACTGCCGGTATTCATGCGCAGAAGCTCACCGCTTTGGCAGACGACCCCATGACCCAACGCCGCAAGCTGCTTTGTGCCGGGGTCATAATAAGTCACAGTGCCAAGGCCTGTGGTGCCTTGCCTCAGGTACACACCCAGCTTGGGGCCGCCTTCGGTCAAGGCAGGACTGAGCGTCAGGTTTTTGGTTTTTGTGCCCCGTTGTACGGACAGCGCTACCTGTCCGTCGGATTGAGAAAGTGCTGTGCGCACATCCTGTGCGCAGCGCACCTCGGTCTCATCGATGCGCAAGATCCGGTCACCGGGGGCAAGACCGGCGGCCTTGGCAGCATCGCCCAGCTCCTCGTCCAGCGCCACCACCGTGACGGTGCCGTCCTGCAGCTGCAAGCCGATGACCTGACCACCGGGGATCAGGGTCTTTACCGCGCTGGCGGAGGTTGCGCATATGATTATCAGAAAAAACAAAATCGCTGTTCGGCAGGAAAATTTTTTCATATTCAAGACCTCCTTGCCCTTTTAATATTCCATCGGCGCAGGATCGTAACCCTTGAAAAAGGCGAAAAATATGGATAAAAATAGAAAATCTTAGCCCCTGAAGCGCTTTCATTGTTTTACCTATTGACATGGTGGGTAAACAGTGGTATATTACCCACGAAAACACTAGGTAGGAGGAATTTTTATGCAAGTTTATGCAGATAACGCGGCGACCACCCGGATGAGCAAAACTGCCATCGACGCTATGACCGCCGCTTTTGATACCGTTTACGGAAACCCCTCCAGTTTGCACTCCGTTGGTCAGCAGGCCAAAGAAGTGTTGGAGGATGCCAGAGCCAGGGTGGCAAAGTGCCTGGGCTGCGAGCCTCGGGAGATCTACTTTACCTCCGGCGGCTCGGAGGCAGACAATCAGGCGATCATTTCCGCCGCCAACTTAGGCAGGCGCAAGTGCAAAATGCACATCGTTTCTACTGCCTTTGAGCATCACGCGGTACTCCACACCCTGGAAAAGCTCCGCAAGGAGGGCTTTGAAATTACCCTTTTGGATGTGGCAAAGGGTCACAACATCACCGCCCAGCAGGTGCGTGATGCCATCCGGGAGGACACCTGTCTGGTCACATGCATGTACGCCAACAATGAGATCGGCTCTGTGTTGCCGATTTCCGAGATCGGCGCGGTGTGCAAGGAAAAAGGCGTGGTGTTCCACACCGACGCAGTCCAGGCTGCCGGACACATCGCTATCGATGTGAAAGCGGAAAATATTGACATGCTGAGTCTTTCCGGCCACAAGTTCCACGGCCCCAAGGGCGTGGGCGCGCTGTATGTCCGCCGGGGGCTGATGCTGACCAATCTGATCGAGGGCGGCGCACAGGAACGGGGTAAGCGTGCCGGCACCGAAAACATCCCGGGCATCCTGGGCATGGCGGCGGCGCTGGAGGAGGCTTGTGCCAATTTGGAAGAAAACACCAAGAAGGTCACTGCCCTCCGGGACAAATTGATCGCAGGATTGCGTCAGATCCCTCACTGCGATCTGAACGGCGACCCTGTCAACCGTCTGCCGGGCAATGTGAGCTTCTGCTTTGAGGGCATTGAGGGCGAGAGTCTGTTGCTTTTGCTGGACGCCAAGGGCGTGTGCGCAAGCTCCGGTTCTGCCTGTACCTCCGGATCGCTGGATCCCAGCCATGTGCTGCTTGCCATCGGCAGGATCCACGATGTGGCCCACGGCTCTTTGCGGCTATCGTTGTGCCACTACAATACCGAAGAGGAAGTAGAGCATATTCTGCAGGTAGTGCCGGAAGTGGTGCAGCTGCTGCGGAACATGAGCCCGGTGTGGCGGGATCTGCAAACAGGAAAAAGAGAATACATTCTGCATTAAAAAGGAGTTATAACTATGGCTTTATACAGTGAAGTTGTTATGGATCATTTCATGAACCCCCGGAATGTGGGTGTGATCGAAAATGCTGACGGTGTTGGTGAAGTCGGCAATGCCAAGTGCGGCGATATTATGAAGATTTATCTGAAGATCGAAAACGACATCATCGTGGATGTAAAGTTTGAGACCTTTGGTTGCGGTTCCGCCATTGCCTCCAGCTCCATGGCCACCGAAATGATCATGGGTAAGTCCATTCACGAAGCTATGGCGCTGACCAATAAGGCGGTTGCCGAAGCTCTGGACGGACTGCCTGCCCATAAGATGCACTGCTCCGTCCTCGCCGAAGAGGCCATCAAGTCCGCCCT
>JAZOSG010000142.1:0-2097 GCA_045657005.1 Faecousia sp. | reverse complement strand
ATAGATTCCCACGCCAGTCTGCGGACTGGCTCGGAATGACAATTGGTTGGTTGCGTGTCGACAGACAGCTCGGTAAACTGGAATTTCTTCTGCCACTTGTAAAGTTTTGTAAAATGTGGTAAACTAAGTTGATTTATTATGAATTGGAATTACGGAGTAGATGTTATGTCAACTTTAGAACAGGAAATCAGCCGACGCAGGACCTTTGCCATCATTTCCCATCCTGACGCCGGTAAAACCACCTTAACAGAAAAATTCCTGCTGTACGGCGGTGCCATCGCCCAGGCAGGTGTCGTTAAGGGTAAGAAGAATTCCCGCTCTGCCACCTCCGACTGGATGGAGATCGAAAAGCAGCGCGGAATTTCCGTTACCTCCTCTGTGATGCAGTTCCAGTACGGTGGCTTCTGCATCAACATTCTGGACACCCCCGGTCACCAGGACTTCTCCGAGGACACCTACCGCACCCTAATGGCTGCGGATTCCGCCGTCATGGTCATTGACGGCGCTAAAGGCGTGGAGCCTCAGACCCGAAAGCTTTTCAAGGTCTGCGCCATGCGTCATATCCCCATCTTCACTTTTATTAACAAGATGGACCGGGAGACCCAGGACCCCTTTGACCTGCTGGATGAGGTGGAGCGAGAGCTGGGCATTGAAACCTATGCCATGAACTGGCCCATCGGCTGCGGCAAGGATTTCCAGGGTGTGTATGACCGGGAAAACAGCCAACTGCTGTTCTTCTCCGGACTGAACGGTAAAGCAAAGGCGGACAAGCTTGCCATTGACCTGTACGATCCCCAGGTCGCCGAGCTTCTGGACAGCGAGCAAAAGCATCAGCAGCTGATCGACGATGTGGAGCTTTTGTCTGCCGGCCGGGAAATGGATATGGAAGCGGTGCGAAACGGCACGCTTTCCCCTGTGTTCTTCGGCTCTGCCCTGACCAACTTCGGTATTGAGCCGTTTTTGGAGGCGTTTTTGAAGCTGACGCCCCCTCCCCTGTCCCGTACTGCTGACTGCGGCCTTGTGGACGCGTTCTCCCCGGATTTTTCCGCTTTTGTGTTCAAGATCCAGGCAAACATGAACAAGGCACACCGGGACCGACTGGCGTTTATGCGCATCTGCTCCGGCAAATTCCAGCGGGACACCGAGTACTACCACATGCAGGGTGGCAAAAAAATGCGTCTTTCTCAGCCCCAGCAGCTGATGGCTGCCGAGCGTGAGATCGTGGAAGAAGCCTATGCAGGCGACGTGATCGGTGTATTCGATCCGGGTATCTTCGCTATCGGCGATACCATTACCGTGCCTTCGAAAAAATTCCTCTACTCCGGCATCCCTACCTTTGCCCCGGAGCACTTCTCCCGGGTGTCCGCCAAGGACTCCATGAAGCGCAAGCAGTTCGTTAAGGGCACGGAGCAGATCGCTCAGGAGGGTGCGATCCAGATCTTTAAGCTCCCCAATTCCGGTATGGAAGAGGTGATCGTGGGCGTTGTTGGTACGCTGCAGTTTGATGTGTTCCAGTACCGGATGAAAAACGAGTACGGCGTGGATCTGCGGATGGAGGGACTGCCTTATGAGGAGATCCGACTCATCGACAGCTATCCGGGGGATCTGAGCGATTTGAATCTGGGTTCGGACGCTGAGCTTCTGGAGGATTACCGGGGACGCAGTCTGCTGGTCTTCTCCAGCTACTGGGCAATCGACTTTACTGTCAAGCGCAACCCCGGCCTGGTTCTCAAAGAGATCGTTGTAGAAGAAGGATAATGCTGCGCCGGTGCACCAACAGGTGCACCGGCTTTAATAAAATCTTAAGATTTCTGCGGTATTTCTTAATTGGACGCAATTATGATACCTATCGTATAATAATAGGACGATTTCTGACGAAAGAGGGTGTCACGGGTGAACTGGCTCGCTTTCCTGCGTACACTGAGCCTTGGGTTGATCATTTTCACCTCCGTGTGTTACTTTTACCAATTCTTATATTTGTTCTTACCGCTGCTGATGAAGAAAAAGCCCCTGATGGAGGCTGCTCCCCATCGCTACGCCATCCTGATCGCGGCGCGAAGTGAAGAGGCCGCCCTGCCCCATCTGCTGCAAAGCATC
>JAZOSG010000141.1:0-3862 GCA_045657005.1 Faecousia sp. | reverse complement strand
GCTGTTTTAAACAGGCAAATGGATGTGCATAACATGAAGCTTCATTGCGCACCGTTTCAGATGATCAAGAGTGGCAAGAAAACGATAGAGCTCCGTTTATTGGATGAGAAGCGTCAGCAGATCAAAGCCGGCGATACTATTGTTTTTACCAATACCACAACCGGAGAGGCCCTTGACACAACAGTTGCAAAGCTGCACCGCTTTAATGATTTTGAAGAATTGTATAAATCGTTGCCTCTTTTACAGTGCGGATACACAAAAGAAGACATTGATAAGGCAAATCCTGCCGATATGGAACAGTATTATTCTGTAGAGGAGCAGAAGAAATACGGTGTTGTTGGCATTGAGCTTTACCGGTCTGAACAAATTACAGATGAATCGCAATGAAAAACAGCGTGTACCGAGCCTGGTACACGCTGTAATTTTTACTTTTTCCGGCGGTTGCCGTCCTTATCGTAGGCTCTGTAGACCAAAGCATTGATCGCAATCCAGAGCGCCAGCGTCAGAATCAGCTCGATGGCTACACACACCACTGCGGCATTTGCCATTGCCAGCGCCTTTTCCCCGTTGAAGAACAGGCTGACCACCAGCATGATCACCGTCAGAGCACCGCCCAGCACAGTGTAACCCATGCCTGCCAGCTTCTGGGCAAATCGCCACGCCTCCACGCTGCCCATACCCCAGTAATTCCGGAAGCCGGCAGAGTGGTTTGCCTCTTTGGGCGGCGCGAAATAGTACCAAAGTCCCAGTCCCAGCAGCACCAGCGGTCCTGCCAGCACGATCAGCCGGATCCACCCCTCCAGGGAGTTGAGATACTTATCCGGCTCCGGAAGGAAATTGGCTACATCAAAATCTTGCAGCAAAGACAGGATATCATCCATACCGTTACCTCTTATTATTGCTCCTTCAGGAAGGAATTGATCTCCTGAACGAATTCGTTTACACTCTGGAACCGGCGATAAACAGATGCGAACCGGATATACGCCACCTCGTCCAGAGGCTTGATCCGCTCCATGACCATCTCACCGATCCGGTCAGTGCTGACCTCCCGTTCCAGGGAGTTCTGGATGCTCTGCTCGATCTTCGTGGTGATGCGATCCAGATCCGCAGTCTCTACCTGCCGCTTGTCAAAAGCGCGGACCATAGACTTCATGATCTTATTCCGGTCAAAGCCCTGACGGGAGCCGTCGCGCTTGACAACGATGATCGGCAGGCTCTCCACGATCTCATAGGTGGTAAACCTGCGTTGACATACCAGACACTCACGGCGGCGGCGGATGCTCAAGCCATCCTCAGAATGACGGGAAGCCACCACCTTGCATTCCTGGTCGCCGGAGAACGGGCAATCCATGGGAAACCAACTCCCTTTTCATCAATATTTGGTATATTATAGCAAACATATACTCCACTGTCCAGCTTTTTTTCCTTGTGTTTCCAAAGCCTGTGGAGTATAATAGCACAAAGCCGTGAATTCCAGTTTATTGAGCTGTCTGTCGACACGCAACCAACCAATTGTCATTCCGAGCCAGTCCGCAGACTGGCGTGGGAATCTATTGGTATAGCTTGTTTTTTGAGATTGCCACACCAGTGTGAGCACTGGTTCGCAATGACAACAGAGATTTTCAAATAGCTCTATAAACTGGAATTTGAAAACGAGCCTCGAGGGGGAATACTATGAAGAAAACAATTTTATGGTGCGTCTGGGCGTTCTTTTATGCCCTATGCGCCGGGCTGGGCTACATTGCCGATCCCACCGATACCCAAAAGCTTGCCTTGCTGGTCATGGCGCTGATCTTCTTTATTCCCGGTTTGCTTCTGCTTATTGACGCACTGCGGAAAAAAGACAGAAAAACCCTGCTGCAGCTGCGCTGGATCAGCGGTCTGTCCCTTGGTCTGACCCTGGTGCTGCTGGTGGCAAATGTGATGTCTGCATTGGCATCTGAGGCGGTAGGCAATGTGCTTTATGAGGTCCTGATCTTCGTGTCCGTTCCCATGATCTGCAGCCAGCAGTGGCTTTTAAGCATGTTTTTATGGGCGTGCCTGTTTTTTGCCACATTGGTCGGTCGAAAGAAGAAATAAGCTGTCATTTTTCCCGCTCTACCGGTAGTAGAGTAAATAATTCTACTGTAAATAGCCCCCTGTTTTGGGTATTCTCCGAAAAAAGGGGACCTTTCGGCGACCTTTTGTGTTACAATGATCCCTGACAGCAAGCGCTGTCCCAATACTTATTTTACACAGGAGAGACCCACTCTATGAGCTACAAAATCATTACCGATACCTGCTGCGATTTTCCTGCCGAGATGTACAAGGAGCTGGATCTGGGCGTTGTTTCCCTTTCCATTTTGTACAAGGGCGTAAATTATAACGAATACTCCGAAGCCTGGCTCAAGGAGCTGTTTGACGGTCTGCGCAAAGGGGAGTCCGCGACTACCTCTGCTGTCAATCCCGAAGGCTGGAGCACTGTGATCGAGCCTGTCCTGCAGGAGGGAAAGGATGCGCTGGTCCTGACCTTTTCCTCCGGCCTGAGCACGACTTATCAATCCGCGGTCATTGCCGCCAACGAGCTGCAGGAAAAGTACCCCGACCGCAAGATCAATGTGGTCGATACCCTGTGCGCCTCATTGGGTCAGGGCCTTTTGGTGTGGTACGCCTGTCAGAAGCGTGATGAGGGTATGTCTCTGGAAGAAGTGACTGCCTGGTGTGAGGACAACAAGCTGAACCTGTGTCACTGGTTTACCGTGGATGACCTTATGTATCTGAAGCGGGGCGGCCGTGTCAGTGCAGCAACCGCGCTAGTCGGTACGATGCTGCAGATCAAGCCGGTGCTGCATGTGGATGACGAGGGTCATCTGATCAATGTGGCAAAGACCCGGGGCAGGAAAGCCTCCATTGAAGCCCTCGCTGCCAAAATGGGCGATTCCGCCATCCCCGGTGCCAATGACACCGTCTTTATTTGTCACGGCGACTGCCAGCAGGATGCGGAGTATCTTGCCTCTGTTGTCAAGGAAAAGTACGGCGTTAAAAATGTATTTATCTACTATGTAGGCGCTGTGATCGGCTCTCACTCCGGTCCCGGCACATTGGCTCTGTTCTTCCTGGGCAAAAAACGGTAATATTTGATATATACAAAAAAGACTGCTCCTGGGCTACGGAATGTCGCCCAAGAGCAGTCCTTTTTCTTATTTTTATTGTTCTTCTTCCGGAACCAGGTCGATGGTGATGGACTCGGTTCCCGGGCGCAGCTGAGTGTACTTGACACCGGCTGCATCCAGCATCCGCTTGGAGGCAATATTTCCCGGTGTGCCGGCATATTTATCCGACAGGTATACCACTTCCTTAACGCCGCTTTGGATGATCGCCTTGGCACATTCATTGCAGGGGAACAGCGCCACATACACCCGGCTGTTCCGCAGGTCTCTGCCGTTGGCATTGAGGATGGCATTCAGCTCCGCATGTACAACATAGGGATACTTCGTCTCTGCGCCCTCACGCTCCCAGGGGAATTCATCATCGGAGCAGCCCTGGGGCATGCCGTTGTAGCCCGTGGAAATAATGATATTCTCCGGTGATACGATACAGGCACCCACTTGGGTGCTGGGATCCTTGCTGCGACGGGCTGCCAGCTTGGCAACACCCATAAAATATTCATCCCAGGTGATGTAGTCCGTGCGTTTCATACGATACCTCCGATATGTTCTATATACGAGGGAACTTCAAATTCCAGTTTAGCGGACAGTGTCCGCTGACAAACTCGCACGACAACCTTCGCTTGTCGTTACTGCTCCTGACTGTGCCCGGTAACGCAATTGCATTCGTAATCCACCATTTTTTAACGCAGTAACGACACCGAGCGGGTCAGGGA
>JAZOSG010000140.1:0-14345 GCA_045657005.1 Faecousia sp. | reverse complement strand
GTTCGTGGTGATGCTCGTGCTCAAGCTGTGCAAGGGCAGCAGCCAGGGAAGCCTTTCCTTCCATTGCCTCAATGATCTGTGCACCAGTCAGCTGATCCCAGGGGGTGGTAATGACCGTCGCATCGCTGTTATGTTCCCGGATCATGGCGACAGCATTGTCCAGCTTTTGCTGGGGGATAGCGTCAGTACGGGACAGAATGATCGTAGAGGCGGTCTCGATCTGGTTATTATAGAACTCACCGAAGTTCTTCATATAGACCTTGACCTTCCCGGCATCCACCACCGCAACGGTATAACCAAGGGTCACTTCCTCATTGGTCACCTTATTTACAGCAGCGATCACATCGGACAGCTTACCTACGCCGGAGGGCTCGATAACAATCCGGTCAGGATCATACTTCTCAATGACCTCTGTCAGTGCCTTACCAAAATCGCCTACCAGACTGCAGCAGATGCAGCCGGAGTTCATCTCTGTGATGTTGATGCCTGCGTCCTGCAGGAAGCCGCCGTCAATGCCGATCTCACCAAATTCATTCTCAATGAGAACCAGCTTCTGTCCGCAGTAGCTTTCCGCGATCATCTTCTTGATGAGGGTCGTCTTACCGGCACCCAAAAAGCCGGAGTAAATATCAATCTTTGTCATGTTCATACACCTTCTGTACAAAATTTTACGCAATATATTATAACACTGATACCGCAAATAGACAAGACAAAATAATTCCCCTTTTGAGAATGCAAAAAAATTACCAAAGTATTTAGAAAGCGTTTTGGTATTCCTCCCAGAGAATACCAGAAGCTATACGCAAAAACAGATTAGTTTGCCTTCGACAGGATTTCCTTGTATCTTTCCTTTGCCGTGAAGTATCGTATGCACAGGCGGTCATTCTCCCCGAATGCGACAACCGCCAAAACCGCCGCTGCGTTTCTCCCACGCAGCGGCGGCATATTATTTAGGAAATTGGGATCAACAAAAGCCGGTCGCTATCCGGTTCCTGCTGCAAACCGTTTGCCTGCATGATCGTTTCCACCGTGGAACCGGTGTGTTTTGCCAATTCCCAAAGGCTGTCACCGCCTGCACGACGCAAGATCAGACTTGGACGGCTTGGGTCCAGTGGAATCGGCTCCGATAACTCCAATCCTGTGACCATTGGAATTCCGGCATCCCCAGTGCTTTGCAGCTGAAGCTGCAGATCTCCATGTAGGTCTGCTGTTCCACCGCCCATCGTCCCCTGGTTTTTTCCAGAAGGCTGAACTGTCAATTCAAGACCTGTATTCCGGTCTGCCGGTACATCCCGGGTGTCCTCCCAACGGGCAACACCGCCATGCAGCTGTCCCTGATCATCATAGTATAGCATTTGGAAATTCCCGGACAGTTCTGCAACTGTCTGATCCCCTTCCCTGCGTAGCTGCGCCGGTTCTGGGTAAAACGCTACATCTGCCATTCTGATACCGTCAGACTGCACACTTTGGGATGCATGAACCGTTTCCGTACGGCTGTCCAGTACAGCTGGCAATTGCAGTTGCAACATCTGGGGACGGACGGTCCTGATGGGACTGTAAGCATCCTGGATGATTTCAATGACCGGACGCTCATAAATCACATACTGCCCTGTCAGGCCAGCCTTTAGGTTCAGGTTCTCCTCCTCTGCCTGCTCCAGTTCCAGCGCTGTTACCGCAAAATCGATCTGGGCAACCGCGTCCGTACCGTACTCCTTATCCAGCTGTGTATACTGGGAGAAAGGAATCTCAAACTCCCATGTATGGATCTGACCGTCTGTTCCCAAGTACAATAGTTCCAATACCGCAGCACCGCGCATGACAAGCTTATCAGAAACCACTTTGCTTTCCATAAGTTCTGGAAGCAGGGTATAGCGTAGCAGTTTTCCCACCGCCGGCACGGACGCCGGCAAAGGCAAAGCCTCCTCAATATTAAACGCTTTCTCACCGGCTTCCTTAGGTAGCTGCACCGGATAGGCATTTTTTAAAACGCGGACATCCTCCGGCAGCTCTGTCGGCATGTAAAGCTCCGCATCCGACGGAACCATAAATATTCCCTGCATGCCTACGCCAGCACGCGCCATCAGCTTTCGGGCAGACAGAGACCTGGCATCCACACCCCTCAGAATCGGTAGGATCCGGATCGTTCCGTCACGCTCCGTTTCCGGGAAGTCCCACTTCATCTGAAACGGCAGCCATGTCTCCACAATCTGTGGCTCGCCTTCCTCCTCAGGCTCGTACAGTACCCAGACCATAACACCACCGGATACTCCCGCACCACTGCCACGCCAATCCTTACCCCGGATCAAAATCTGCCCCCAGCTCGCCAGGACTCTGCCGATATCCGGCATGCCATCCGTCAAGCGAACCTCCTGGGTCAGTTCCTGCGTCTGCAGCTCTCGTGATACTGTACGAAGGCACGGGATGACCGATTTATTAAACTGTAACTCCATGTAGATCACTCCTTATCCCACTTTGCTACTGAAATATATTCTTCATGGGACAAGTCTATGCCTACTTTTTCTTTGCCACACCGCAGCCCAAAATAATCAATCCAAACCCGAAACAATGGGCTAGAAATCCACTTTCGATCCAAAGCCCGATCAACACACCGATCCCAAATGCCAGCAGCACACAGCCCCAAAGCTGATTTTGTCGGCACATAAAAAACACCCCCTGCATGATTGTATGCAGGGGGTGTCAATATTTTAACCACCGAGGTATGCCTTGCGAACCTCGTCACTGCTAGCAAGCTCTGCGCCGGTTCCGCTAAGGGTGATACTTCCGGTCTCCAGAACATAGGCACGGTCAGCAATCTGAAGCGCCTTGCTGGCGTTCTGCTCCACAAGAAGGATCGTTGTGCCCTGCTCATGCAGTTGCTTGATAATATCGAAGATCTGATCCACCAAGATCGGCGCCAAACCCATAGAAGGCTCGTCCAGCATGAGTAATTTGGGGCGGATCATCAGCGCACGGCTCATAGCCAGCATCTGCTGCTCACCGCCAGACAGAGTACCTGCCACCTGATTGCGGCGTTCTGCAAGCCGGGGAAATAGGTCAAAAACCGATTCCAGATCCGCCTTGAACTGCTGCTGATCGCGCACAGTATACGCACCCATCATAAGATTTTCATAAACCGACAGTTCCTGGAAAATACGGCGGCCTTCCGGCACCTGTGTCATACCCAGCTGTACGATTTTATGGCAAGGAAGCTTTGTGATATCCTTACCGTCAAAGGTCACTGTCCCACTCTTTTTCGGGATCATGCCTACGACGCTCTGCATCATGGTGGTTTTACCGGCACCGTTGGCACCGATCAGTGAAACGATCTCACCCTCATTTACCTCAAAACTGATACCCTTCAGAGCACAGATAACGCCATAATATACCTCAAGGTTTTTAACTTCTAACATTGCCATAGCGTTATCCTCCGATATAGGCCTTGATGACTTCGGGGTCCTGCAGCACAGTCTTCGTATCACCCTGTGCCAATACGGTACCGAAGCTAAGAACCGTCAGTTCATCACATAGGCCGGACACAAAGTTCATATCATGCTCGATCAAAAGGATCGTCATGTCGAAGTGATCCCGAATAAATCGGATGGTCTTGGCCAGATCCTCCGTTTCATGGGGATTCATGCCAGCTGCCGGTTCATCCAAAAGCAGAAGCTTGGGATTCGTTGCCAGGGCTCTTGCGATCTCCAGCTTGCGCTGCTTGCCGTAGGGCAGATTGCAGGCAAGGCTGTTACGTTCCTCTTCCAAGCCGAAAATACGCAGCAGTTCCTTCGCCCGATCTCGCATAGCCTTTTCCATCTTGAAATGCCGGGGCAGTCGCAAAATCGATTCAAGTACTGTACACTTGTAATCAGGACAGTTATGAAGACCTACCATTACATTACGCACAACAGTCATATTGTTGAATAGGCGAATGTTCTGAAAGGTACGGGCAATACCCTTTTGGTTGATCTTATCCGGGGTAAGTCCCTTCATCTCCTCGCCATCAAGGTAGAAGGTGCCGGAAGTAGGCTTATAGACGCAGGTCAGCAGATTGAAAATGGTAGTCTTTCCTGCGCCGTTGGGACCGATCAATCCGTACAGCTGATTCTTCTTGATACGGATGTTTACATCCTGTGCCGCTTTCAAGCCACCGAAGGAGATACCGAGATCTTTCGTTTCGAGAACATACTCAGCCATCAGGCATCTCCTCCCTTCTCATTATGATCAGACGGTGCCTGCTGGATAATGTCAACAGACAACACCTCATCCATACTGATCTTCGTAGGAACCACATCCCACTTCGCCTTATCGTCCTTAATGTTTGACGGATCATCCTTATGCCGCGAAAGCTTGCTGACTAGTGCGCTTAGATTATACTTATCACGGAAGCTCTTCAGCGCAGGTGCATTATTATAAATAACGATCACGATTAGGATCAGCGCATACAGCAGATTCTGCAGAACAGCCAATTCACCGGTCAAGACTGTTGCCAGCTTGGTGTTCAAATAAGTAATCAGGGTAGCAGCAATAATAGAACCGTTAATGCTGCCCATACCGCCAAGAACCACCATAACCAGGATCTCAATCGAATAGTTATAGCCGAACTTAATGCTCTGGACAGTATAGTTGCTGAAGCTGTACAGCACACCTGCCATACCGGCAAAAACAGCAGACAGGGTAAATGTCAGCAGCTTGTACTTGGTCACATTGATGCCGGTGGCTCTTGCGGCGATCTCATTATCACGGATCGCGGTTACAGCTCTTCCGTGCTTGGAGCGAATAAAATTCTGCACCACCGCCAGAGTAACCAAAACTAAAACAAAGGAAATGATAAACAGATACCGTTTATCAAAACGGGGTGTTGTCAAGCCCAGAGAACCGCCAAAGCTTTCATCGGAGGAGTTCAGGAACAGAGATTTTACGATCTCTCCGAACGCGAGTGTAACGATCGCCAGATAGTCACCGCGCAGCCGAAGCGCAGGTATTCCAATAATAACGCCGCACACCGCCGCAGCTGCACAGCCTACAAGCAAGGCGATCACAAAGGTCAGCAAGCCATTGCCCATTGTGGGCATCAGCAGGGCTGCCACCTTGCCGCCAAGGTAGGCACCGACACACATAAAGCCTGCATGTCCCAACGACAGTTCCCCCAAAAAGCCTACCACCAAGGACAGGGATACTGCCAGGATGATACTGATGGCGACCTTCTCAAGCAGGAACAGCAGAGAATTGTCAAAACGGGTACCCATTAGGGACATTGTACCCAGCACAGCAGTAAGTAGTCCGATAACGATATAATTGATGTAGTGATTGACTTTCATCTTTCCAATTCTCATACCTTTTCCCTCCGTTTCTTACCAAGGAAACCGGTAGGCCTGACTAGCAGGATCAGGATCAGGATAGAGAACTCGATGGCATCTGTATAGGGAGCGATAGCTGTGATCTTATAGGAAATGCACTCCACAACACCCAATAAAATACCGCCGAGCATGGCTCCGGGGATTGATCCGATGCCGCCAATAACAGCAGCCGTGAACGCCTTGATACCGGGCATAGCGCCCAAAGTATTGGATACACTGGGTGCCTTCAACAGATAAAACAGACCTGCCAGCGCTGCCAAAGCAGAACCAATAGCAAAGGTGATCGTAATGATTCCGTTGACATTGATGCCCATGAGCTGCGCCGCGCTCTTATCCTCGGAAACCGCAATCATAGCGCGGCCAATCCGGGTACACTTAACAAATAGAGTCAGTGCCGCCATCACCACCAATGCGACACCCAGAGTGACCAGTGCGGAAACTTGAACGGTAGCCCCAAAGAACTGCATCGAGCCAAACTCATACACAGTAACCATCTTAGGCGCAGAGCCAAAGATGATCTGCGCAAGGCTCTGCAGCAGATAGCTGACACCGATGGCTGTGATCAGAACAGCCAACGGTGAGGCACCGCGAAGCGGCTTATAAGCAATCTTCTCGATGACGACACCCAGAATAATGCAACCAATACATGCCAGCAAAATAGCGAGCAAAGGGTTGTTTGTTGCCATAAACACATAGATCAGATATCCGCCGACCATAATGACATCACCATGGGCAAAGTTCAGCATCTTGGCAATGCCATAGACCATTGTATAGCCCAGAGCGATCATCGCATAAATACCGCCGAGGCTCAGACCATTTATCAATGTGGATAAAATTTCTTCCATAGTTTTCCCAACTTTTACTAAGCAATTTTTGTGTATTCATCGGATAAACATCAAGAATCACAACTTTGCGTTTTTTTCGATATGCGCAGTATAACTGCACATGCAGGACACTGCCGGCATGTGCAGTTATGAATTTCATTTTACGGACACCAACTTAGTTGGCTTCCTTGATGACATACTGGATCGCGGACTTATTAACATAGCCGTTGGATTCCCAGGTAATGCTTTCGCCGGTAACAGCGTTTTCTACAGTGTAGCCACCATTGAACTGCTCCTTCAGGATCTCACACAGGTCAGAAGCGCCAATGGTCACAGGAATCTCTTTACCCTCTTCGATGGCCTTCTTCATAGCGCCGTACAGAGCATAAACACAGTCGTAGGCGGAAGCGCCAAACTGGTTCAAGGTCTCCTTGCCATACTTTTCAACATTCTTGTCGATGAATTCCTTGGCAGGACCATCGGTCGCCTTGGAGTTGAAGTGGGACAGCATAGTAACAGCCTGGGGAATAGCACTAATATCAAAGCCATCAATGTTGTCGATGCCGTCGAAGCCGTCGCAACCATAGTAAACAGCATCAGCAGCAATAATATCCTTAGCCTGCCTCATAAACAGGGATGCAGGCGTGTAGTAAGTAGGCATAAAGATGAAGCCGCAATCTTTCAGTGTATCGATCTGAGTAGCAAAGTCCGTTGCGTTGGCATCAGAGAAGGAAGCCTCAACAACAGTTACAGAGGCATCGAGATTGAGCTTAAACTGATCGTAGATACCCTTGGAGTAGACCTCGTCAGACTTATAGAAAGCACCGATAGTCTGTCCGGCAAAGTTGGCATTAACGAACTCAGCTGCAACCTTACCCTGGTTGCCGTCAGCAAAGCACATCTGATAACCGTTGGGGTTTGCAGGGATGGCATCGCCGGAAGCAGAGGGGGTCAGGAAGAAGACATTGTCCTCAGCGGACAGGTTCTTGAACTCCTCGCCGGGAGCTGTGGTAACCGTACCCAGAGACAGCTGCATACCGCCCTCCAGCATAGAGGAATAGTTGGTGGAGATCTTGGTAGCATCATGCATATCGTCCACAGCGACCAGCTTGAACATAACGCCATTCAGTCCACCGGCAGCATTGATCTCATCAACGGCAATCTGTGCAGCGTTGGCAACAGCCTGACCATACATAGCGGCACCACCGGTCAGAGGGCCGGAAACGCCAATGACAAACTCGGTGTTGTTGGCAGTGTAACCAGTCTCACCAGAACCGGAAGGTGCACAGCCGGCAAACATCGCGACTACCATCATGGCAGCCATAAGCAACGCAAAAAACTTTTTCATAATGAATCTCCCTTTCATTCGATCAGGTTATGAAGAACCAGTGTAAGTCACTCTACTGATTTCTCCATAAGATGATTCAGATATTTCCTGATCCTTTGGAATCAAGTATCCATATTGTATCTCCATGGCGCACATTTGTCAATCTCAAAAATACACAATTGGAGAAAAGTATTAAAAATCTTTTTGTACATTCCGCACAACGCCAAATTACGCGCCCATATTTTCCTTACAGGCCGCCAGTACCTTAGACAGGATCGGCACACAAATTTCCCTACCGTAGCCGCCGTCTTCAACAGCGATCACAAATGCCAGAGGATACGCTTCATCTGCCACAAATCCGGCAATCATAGCATTAGGCTTTTTGTTCCCGCCTACCTCAGCGGTTCCGGTCTTGGCGCAAACTGTAAGCCCTGGAAAATTCTCGCTGCCGTATTTGTCTGTGACATTGAATGCCATATACTCGCACAGGATCTCCGCAGTAGACGCGGACATGAGCCGCTCTCCAAAATGACTGTCCGCAGAATAGGTGGCGATCCCGTCGGAGGTGATTTGTTCTACCAGATACGGCTGTACTCCCCTTCCTCCTGCTGCCACAGCACCGACAAAGGTCATGAACACACAGGGATTTACCTGGTCTGTATACTGACCGATACCGCTCCATGCCACATCAAATTCCGATGCGTCTGTAATGTCAAAGCTGCCGGACGCAGTCGTGATCCCATCAAATCTTACGCTTTGGGTGATCCCAAACTGTTCTACATACCGGGTAAGGGTCTGCGCACCAAGCTGTTGAGCGATCTGTGCAAAAGCACAGTTGCAGGAATTGCGGAATGCCTGCTTCAGACTCTGCTCCCAATGGGTTCCGTCACAGATGACTGTGTTGTTTCCGATCTTATACTTCCCCCGGCAAACAAAGGTCTGCTCCGTAATATCCGGAATGGTCTCCAGCGCTGCTGCCAGCGTCACGATTTTGAAAATAGAACCGGGAATATAGTTAGATTGGGTAAAGCGGTTTACATACACCCCCTCGTACTGACCGGTGGTATCCTTGGAAATATCCGGGGCATGATCAGGGTCATATGTCGGCGTTGTCACCGCACAAAGCAGTTCACCGGTCTTGTAATTATAAACACCGACAGTCCCCTTGTAGCTGCCCATCGCCTCCAAAGCAGCAGTCTGGACAGCGGCAGACAGCGTTAGCTGCGCTGTTCCGCCGGTATTTCCATAGGAATAAATGCCATTGAGTAGGTCATACCCTGCCAATTCGGCTGAGTATGCTGACAGCGCCGGTGCACTGATACTGCCGCTCCGGTCACCCAGCCAATGTACTGTAGCCTTTCGCACCTCCTCAACGGAGGAATAGGTACGCGCTCCGTTCATATCCAGAAGCAGCGTGCCGTCCCGATCTGTGACAGCGCCGCAACCAATGTTGCCGCCGTTATACACATGGGGAGAGCCGGAGAAGATTACCCATTCCCCTGCTTCAACGGCATACTCAACAACAAAAAAGGTAAGTCCTGCCAGCAAAACCAGCACCAAAAGCAGTGTAATACCTGCACGGCCCGCGATCCTATTCATCGTCTTCGCCTCCATTCTTTGTAAGGCGCACGGCAAAGCTGGCATTCTGCCGGGTATCTGCCGCTTTAATAAATGCCAGCAATCCCCAGGAACAGACCATACTGGAGCCGCCATTGGACAAAAACGGGAAAGTCACACCGGTCAGCGGCAGCACATCCACCGTTCCCAGGGCATTTAAGATCACTTGCATCAGCATGATACTGGCAGCGGTGCAGGCACCGATGGTATAAAAGCTGCTGCGGCCAACTGCTGCAGAGCGCACACAGAACACTGCCAATGCCACCACTGTCAGGATCACCATGATCACCATAAGCAACCCCCACTCCTCGCAAAGCGTGGCGATCGCCACATCTGAGTCGGCCGCAAAGACATTGCGCATCCAGCCGTTACCGGCACCAAGGCCCAAAAGACCTCCGGATGCCATGCACATCAATGCCCGTGTCTGCTGATAGCCCCCCTCCAGAGGAACCTCCCAAATATGTCGCCAAGAGGCAAAGCGCCGCAGCGCATGGGGCGCGATCTTCAGTGCCACAACACCGGCAAAGCCAAGGCTCGTGCACGCCAGCGCAATGGTGCCGACACTTCCAGAGCGCATATAAGCAATTACCAAGAACGCGCAGAAGAAAATCAGTGCCGTACCAAAATCGTTCATCAGCGCCAGGCAGCCACAGATCACAATGGAATAGCCGATAAACAAGATCAAATTTCGCTTGGTCATAATCCGCTCCATTGCCGACGCACACACATAAACAAAGCACACCTTGCTCAGTTCCGATGGCTGCAAGGAAAAAGAACCGATGACCAGCCAGTTTTTTGCACCATAGTACTCCTTGCCGAACAGCAGCGTTACGACCAAAAACGCTATGCCTGCCACTGCTGCCAAGTAGCGGAATTTCTTTGCCCGTTCCAGATCCCGAAGAGACCAGCCTACAAGCAGAAACAGTACAAGACCCAAAACCATTGCGATCAGCTGCTTCAGCGTCTCACCGGGATCTACCGTGGCGATCACAGACATGCCCATCGTGCACAAGAAAAAAGCTATCGTCTCTACTTCAAAGGAGGTTCTGCGAATACACACATAGAACAAAAGCAAAAGCCACTGGCAAACCATGATGCCGCCAAAGCCCAGAAGAATATCCTGGGCGTTTTCCGCACCGCCGCCCAGCAAAAAAGCAACGCAACACAAGCATTGGATCACGGAAAGCAAAACAACATTGGCAAAGCTTGAAAATACCGACGATGCCTTCGTCCGCAGTTGGGCAAGCCGTTGCTCCTGCCGGTGGGAAATCGGCTGCAAGGTCATTTCTACGCCACCGATGGAGATCACATCCTCCGGCTGCAACGCACGGATGCGCACACGCTTTCCGTTGACATAGACGCCGTCCTTGGAATCGGCGTCGGTGATCGTCCAGCTGCCATCATCATACCGGGTCAGAACGCCGTGACTTCTGGAAACAGTGGGAAAATCAATGACGATATCACTGCGTTTGCTTCTTCCGATGACATTTTCCCAGTGGGTCACAGGGAGTTTCCGGTCATCGGCAAGGCATAACCATGCCCAGATCTCCGGCTCTCTGCGAAATGTCAGCAAAGGTCTGACGCACCGAAACAGCAACAGCAGCGTAAGCATCGGCGCGGCCCAACGCAGGATCGCCGTGAACACATTTATATAAGCATCCTGCGCATTAAGCAGTGCGGAAACAATGTCAGTCATAGCGTCACCTCCTTATCTCACTCACATCTTTAGACTTATTTTTCCAGCTGACGCAAAATTGAAATCTCCCGGGCATAGCCGGGTAGCTCATTGGGGGTCTCCAGGATCATAGGCAGCTTGGAAAGCACCGGGTGATTTACCACATTGCGGAAGGTCTCAATACCAAGGCTTCCCTCGCCCAACAGTTCGTGCCGATCCTTATGGCTGGAGAAAGGATTCTTGGAATCGTTCAAATGCAGCGCCTTCAGCTTGTCCAGTCCGATGACACGATCAAATTCCGCAAGGACCCCATCCAGATCATTTACCACATCATAGCCGCCATCGTGGACATGGCAGGTATCCAGGCACACACCGACACTATCGCTGCCCACGCCGTCAATAATCATTTTCAGTTCTTCAAATCTGCCGCCGATCTCGCTGCCCTTTCCTGCCATGGTCTCCAGCAGGACTGTTACCGGGTAGCCGGGAGCAAGGGCTTTTTTCAGTGCGTCGCAGATCTGGGAGATACCTGTATCCGTCCCCTGTCCCACATGGCTGCCCGGGTGGAAATTATAATAATTCCCCGGAAGTGCCGCCATGCGGCGCAGATCGTCACAAAGCACCTCCGCAGCAAACGCTCTGGCGCTCGCCTCCGCTGTGCAAAGGTTCATGGTATAAGCACCGTGAGCGACCAAAGGGCCAAAGTTTCCCTCTCGCAAAGCAGCCACTGCCTTTTCACAATCAACAGGATCCTCCGGTTTTGCCCTGCTGCCCCTGGGATTACGGGTAAAGAACGCAAAAGTATTGGCACCAATGGACTGTGCCGTCTTTACCATTTCCAGATTTCCGCCGCTTGCGGACAGATGACAACCAACATAAAGCATCATATCACTCCTTTGGGCTATACAATATCATATTTTAGACCAAAAAGCAAATTTACCATTCCCTTGTGTGCTGTAGATGTGATATAATGCAGATATACAGACATTCAAGGAGACACCGAAATGAAAAATAGAGTCCTGCTATGTATATTACTTATTTGCTTACTGCTGAGTTTTTCCGCTTGCGCTGCACCTGACAGTAAGTCACAAAGCAGTCCTTCTGACACCAATAACACAGTTAACATCGGCGAGTCCTTTGCAGATATCAACACACCTGCAACAGACTACGCACCACAGGAGCTGCCGCTGCTTGCGGTCTCACTTCCTGTCATCACTCAATCCGAAACCGCAGAAGATGGCACAGTTTTGTTCAATTACACTTTCCAGAATCTTTCGCTGGTTTTGCCGGATCCGGAGGTCGCAGATAAGGTCATCCTCGATTTCTTGAATCGAATCGACCTAACAGCATCTGAGGCAGAGACGATCCGCACCGCTGCCATTGACGATTACAAAAGCACAGAGAGCTGGAATCCGTATCTGTGCCAGATCACGTACGATCCCACGCGAATCGACACCGGAATTCTTAGTATGTTTGGCAGTCATGTAAGCTACAGCGGTGCTGTCCATGCTGGTGCAATATATCGCTCAGTCAGCTACGATCTTGTTACCGGAAACGCCTTAGCTTTAGATGATATTTTTACAGCAAACGCAGAATCAAGTGAACTTAGCCAACTGGTCCTTGAGGCACTGAATGCGAAAAAAGAGCAAGCCCAGCTATTTGACGGCTTTGAGATCACTGTTGCGGAGCGTTTCGAAAAAAATCACCTGCAAGACAAGGATTGGTTTTTCTCCAGTCAAGGACTGTGTTTTTTCTTCTCCCCATACGAGATCGGGCCTTATGCTTCCGGCACAATTATCGCCGAAATCCCATACAGCAAGCTAGTGGGTTTGATCGATGACGCATACTTCCCTGCCGAAAAAGAATCCATAGCCGGAAATGTTTTCGCCAAACCCTTCGACAATATGGAGCTGGATGAATTCTCTCAGTTTGCCGAGGTCATTTTGAAAGAAGATGGCACCAAGATCCTTCTTTACACAGATAAGGCCGTGTACGATGTACGCATTGAAACCGGCTCCCGGTCTTCTGATGATGGAATATTCACACCGGAGCACACCGTATTTTCCGCCTACGGGCTCTCAGCCGGTAATGCGATTATGTTGCAGGCAGACTTTTCACAAGTCCAACCAGCGATCAGACTCAGCTACACCACCGGTGATGAAACTGTTTATCAGTATTTGACTCTTAACGATGACGGTGCAACACTGCTTACAGTCCAATAAGTATCAAAACGCTCGCATTCTTTGCTGAATGCGAGCGTTCCATTTAATCTGTAAAGGAAGATTGGGTGACTTCGTAGGGTTTTTTCAGCGCATTGTTGACCGCATCCATAATCACATCTTTGTTACTGTCAGACAACACAAAATAGTCAGTTACCCGGGTCAGATTGACTGCATCCAAGGTCTTACCAACAAAGGTCGCATACCATAAGTACCCTGTAATCACCTTACCCAGGTCGTTTAAATGATAACCGTCGGCAGTGAGGTTATCCCCAAAATAACTGGTTCTGGCGTTTTGCACCGCCGTGCCTGCAGGGATCACACAGCTAAATGCCTCATTGGGAAGGATCACTTCCTGGGTCGTTCTAACGATGCAATCATACATATTCATCTGCTCATTTCCATAATACGCAAAATCCTTGTGTTCACTGTCCTGCTGATATGCCCAAGTCATATGCCAAACCAGCTTCGCATCGGGATTTGTTTTGTTTGCGTTTACATATGTAATCAATTCGTCCAAAACGCTTTCGTAGGTTCCGGGAAGACCGGAATTGCCGCTGCTCTGCTGCAAAGTGATGATATCCCAATCCTCGTCCTGCAGGCCATACAGCAGCGTTGCCTTTTCTGTCTGCTCCCACTGACCTGTTGTATTCTTATAATAGGTATATTCCGCCACATCCAGCCTTGCGTTACGCGCATGGCGTTCCACGGAGCAAGCACCAAAATAAAGCCTGCCGATCACGACCTCTGTCATACCTTCGGCAACTGCGATGTCATACAAATAATCTGTGGTATTGTTGGAAAAGCTGTTGCCGATGGCAAGAACTTTAAGGGTCTTACCGTCGCTCAGGACCGCACCGGGTTCAAACACCGGCTCTGTTTGTTTTTCAGAAGCATCATCGCCATTACCGCCATTACCGCCACAGGCTGAAAAAAGCGATAACATCATAATCACAGAAAGCATCATGCAGATAAGTCTTTTCATTGGTATCCCTCCACAACATTTTTTGCAGTGTACCATAGTGTCAGCTTTTTTGCAACAATTAAATATAATCCATTGACAAATTATCCCGATGGGAGTATAATTCAAGTCGATATGGGCCTGTAGCGCAGCTGGGAGCGCATCACATTCGCATTGTGGGGGTCGTCGGTTCGAATCCGATCAGGTCCACCACGAAAAAAGTCACTTTTGTCTACCGACAAAGGTGACTTTTTTCAATGATATCCATTCCTTGCGGAACGGGTGATATATCTTCGATATGATATCGCATCAGCGATATATCATTGAAAAGCACAACAAATTATGATATAATCAGTTACACAAACTTG
>JAZOSG010000139.1:0-2741 GCA_045657005.1 Faecousia sp. | reverse complement strand
CCCACGATGATCAGAAGCTTTAATTTTCCGTTATTTTTGAAAGAAGCCATCTTTTTACTCCTCTACTTTCTCAAAGAATGTGTCCGGCTTACCCGGGTCAAACTGCTCGTTTGCCCACATGAGGGTCACCAAGTCCTCTGTTTCGCTCAGGTTGATGATATTGTGGGTGTAGCCGGGCAGCATATGGACTGCCTGGATCTTCTCGCCGGAAACCCCAAAGTTCAGGACTTCGTCGGTGCCGATCTTCCGCTGCTGGATCAGCGCCTTGCCGGAAACAACAATGAAGAATTCCCACTTGGTGTTGTGCCAGTGCTGTCCCTTGGTGATACCGGGCTTGGAAATGTTGACAGAGAACTGACCGCAAGAAGCGGTTTTCAGCAGCTCCGTAAAGCTGCCCCGGTCGTCCACATTCATCTTCAGAGGGAAGATAGCCCCCTCCTTGGGAAGGTAGGAAAGATATGTGGAGTACAGCTTTTTGGCAAAACTGTTATGGGGGATCTCGGGCATGATAAGGGTCTTAGGCTGATCCTTAAAGGAATTCAGAAGCTCCACAATTCTGCCCAGGGTCACCTTGTGGGTGATGGGTGCGGCGCAGTAGCGGCCGTTATCACACAGCACGGTGTCCACGCCGTCAAACTCGCAGCGGTGCTCCTTCCCTTCCAGCGCGTCCAGCATTTCGTCCACCAGATCGTCGATGTACAGCAGCTCCAGCTGGACGGCAGGGTCATTGACCTGGATGGGCAGGTCGTTGGCAATATTGTTGCAGAAGGTGGCAACGGCACTGTTATAGTTGGGACGGCACCACTTGCCGAACAGGTTGGGGAAACGGTATACCAGCACCTTAGCGCCGGTCTCTTTTCCGTAGCTGAAGAACAGCTCCTCACCGGCAAGCTTACTCTTGCCGTAGTCGGACTGTCCGTAGCGTCCGATGAGGGTCGCCTGAATGGAGGAAGACAGCATCACCGGGCAGGTGTTATTGCAAGCCTTCAGGGTGTCCAGCAAGGTGGACGCAAAGCCGAAGTTGCCCTGCATAAATTCTTCCTGATTCTGAGGGCGGTTCACACCGGCCAGGTTAAAGACAAAGTCTGCTTTTTGGCAGTAGTCTTTCAAACGCGCAGGATCGGTGTCGATGTCGTATTCGTAGATCTCATTGATCGTAAGCGCCCGGGTGCGGTTCTTGCCGTCCCGGATGGTTTTCAGGTTTTCGGTGAGGTTTTTTCCTACGAAACCCTTAGCTCCCGTAATTAAAATATTCATAATGTATAGCCTTTCTCCTATCCTGTTGCGGTGCCCGATATCTTCCTTGCCGACGGTGCGGCTGCGTCAGCTATCGACCGCTGCCACTCGCTCAGGTCGCTTGCCTCCGCCACTGGCGGCGCTCCCATCGCTCCCCCTTAGCACCGGTAATTAAGATATTCATATACATACTTCCTTTTCCAGCAGGCTTTGGATCTTGTTCTTTACAAGGTCAAAAGCTGTGTCATTCATGCCGCCGTTAATGATAATATCCGCGTATGCCTTGGTAGGCTCTACATACGCATTGTGCATCGGCTTGACCGTAGCAAGGTACTGGGCGATGATGCCGTCCAGGTCTCTGCCGCGCTCCACCATATCTCTGCGAACCCGGCGCAAGATCCGCTCATCCGCGTCGGTCTCCACATAGATCTTCATGTCCATAAGATCGCGAAGCTGAGGCTCTGTGAAGATCAGAATACCGTCTATCAGCACCACAGGCTTTGCTTCGATGGGCAGTACCCGGTCGCTGCGGTCATGCTGGGTAAAATCGTAAACAGGACACAGAACATCCCTGCCCTGCTTCAGCTGGGTGATCTGGTGGATCATCAGGTCAAACTCAAAGGCCTCGGGAGAATCGTAATTCTGGAGCTTTCGCTGCTCCAGGGGCATATCGTGTCTTGCCAGGTAATAGTTATCGCAGCTGACAAGGGCGATGTCCTCCGGAAACCGCGCCTTTAGCCGCTGGGCAAAGGTGGATTTTCCGGAGCCGCTGCCCCCGGCGATACCGATCACAAATGCATCCATGATCAATACGCGATATTTTGTGCGTCCAGCTCGTCGCGGATGTACTGCAGGGAAAGCAGTTTCTGCTTGACCTGCTCCACATCCAGAAGCTCCGTATTATGAGAATTGAACTCGGTCAGGGGGTTGCGCTCCTTGTCGCCGTCCTTGAAGTACTTGTCGTAGTTCAGGCCGCGGTTATCGCAGGGAACACGGTAGAATTCGCCCATGTCAATGGCGTTTGCGCACTCCTCGTTGGTCAGCAAGGTCTCGTACATCTTTTCGCCATGGCGGATGCCGATGACTTTGATCTCGTGCCCGGGGGCGAACAGACCGGTAACCGCCTTTGCCAGAACCTCGATGGTGCAGGCAGGGGCTTTCTGGACCAGAATATCGCCGGAAATGCCGTTTTCAAAGGCAAACAGAACCAGATCCACCGCCTCGTCCAGGGACATAATGAACCGGGTCATGGTGCCGTCGGTGATGGTGATGGGGTTGCCAGCCTTGATCTGCTCGATCCACAGGGGGATGACAGAGCCACGGGAGCACATCACATTGCCGTAGCGGGTGCAGCAAATCTTTGTTTTTTCCGGGGCGACCGTACGGGACTTTGCGACGATCACCTTTTCCATCATGGCCTTGGATGTACCCATGGCATTGACGGGATAGGCAGCCTTATCGGTAGACAGGCATACAATATTCTGCACACCGGCCTCAATAGCAGC
>JAZOSG010000138.1:0-10629 GCA_045657005.1 Faecousia sp. | reverse complement strand
GAAAAGGATCTGCACCGCGACTATGCCCATGCGTCAGACCTGGGCAGAGTGATCGCCTCCTACACCTGGTACTGCGCCCTGACCGGTATTGAGCAGCTGGAGGAGATCAAGCTGGATGCGATCCCCAAGAATTTCTTCAAGTCCACCAGCGGTTTGGAGGATCGGGTTTTGACAGATGCGGAAAAGGCGATCATTTTGGAATCTGTCAATAACGCGCTGAAAGCACCCTTGCAGATGACCCAGTCCCAATACACACAAGCGCAGTAAAGCGCAGAATAACACAAAGCAGAGCTTGTCTATAACAAGACAGGCTCTGCTTTTTTTATGGGATTCAATTAAGGGTTGAATTGCCTAAAAGAATAAAGCGAAAAAACCTTGATTTTCTTGCCGATTATCGTATAATAATAGACGAGGTGAGGCAATTATGGCAGATATCGGCCAAATTGGCAGCAACATACGCGCCCTTCGGGAGAAAAAAGGACTGACCCAGCGCGCATTGGCGGACAATTTGCTGGTCAGCTTTCAGGCGATCAGCGCCTGGGAGAGGGGTTTGAGCATCCCAGATCTCGAGAACGCTGTGCGCATCGCCGAGTATTTCGGTGTGTCTGTGGATGCGCTTTTGGCGCAATCCGGGCAGGAAATATTTGTCGGCATCGACGGTGACAGCACCAAAACCGAATTCGTTCTGTTTGAAAAGGACGGAACGGTAAGAGCTGTGGAACGGCAGGAGGGTGCCAATCCCAATGACCGGGATCTGGATTACAGTGTCCGTGTTCTCACCAGAGGCTTGGAGCAGCTTTTGGGCAAGCAGATCCCCAGAGCTGTTTTTGCCGGCATTGCCGGTGCTTCTCAGGCGAATTACCGCAAAGCCATCAGTGGACGGCTGGCAGACCGGTTCCACACCAATGTAGCGGTGGACTGGGATGCGGCAAATGTCCTTTCCATGGGCTCCGACCCGGAAAATTCCGTGGCGGTGATCTGCGGTACAGGCTCCTGCGTGTTTGCCCGTAAGGGGACGGAGCAGTACCATTACGGCGGCTGGGGCTACCTGTTTGATCAGGCAGGCTCTGCCTATGATGTGGGCAAGGATGCCCTGCGTTGCGCCCTGGCGGCGGAGGATGGGCTGTTGGAGCGCAACCTGCTGACTGATCTGGTACACCAGAGTCTGGACGGCGGCGCTTTTGATAATATTTCGAACATTTATAAAAACGGCAGTCCCTACATAGCAGGCTTCGCAAAGCTGGTTCTGCAGGCGGCAGGGAAGGGAGATGCCTGCGCCCGGTCTATTCTGCATAACAACGCAAAGCGCTTGGCATTGCTGATCAAGACCGCGGTTGCCCGTAACGGCGCGCCGGCAGAGATCGTGGCAGCGGGAGACTTTTTAAAACACGAGCTGTTCCGCACGATGGTGGAAGAGCAGGCAGGTGTCCGGCTGATGATACCGGATCTGCCGCCGGTGTACGGAGCTTGTGTAGAAGCACTGCGCACAGAGGGGATCACCATCGGACAGAATTTCCATCAGAAATTTATGGATAGCTACAAAATGATCACCTGTTGAACCAAAGAACGCCCGTCCGGGCGTTCTTTTTTTGTGATACTGTTCCTAATGTCCACCGGTGACAGCCAGTGGACATTTGTCTGTGCGTCAGAGATGGAATTTGTGAGAATCAACAGTTTTTCGTTGACGGATAAGGGGAATTATGGTACTATATCTTGGATAATGAGGTTAGTATGCCATATTATGCAGTTATACTCATTAAATGATGAATAGGAGAACATTATGAGCAGAATGAAGAAACTATTTGCGGCGATTCTGACGGTCGCCACGGTCTTCTCCATGTGTGCAGGTCTGTCCGCCTGTAAAAACGAGAAAGACCCCAGCGGAACCGGCACCGGTGAGGCCGGCACCTACACTGTCACTGTCAAGTCCGAAGGTGGATTGGCACTGGAGGGTGTCGCGGTTTCCGTATATGCTGACGACTCTATGTCTGACCTGAAGGGTTATGACGAGACAGACGAGAACGGCAAGGCTGAGATCCAGCTGGACGGCAGCACCAGCTACGCCATCGCCCTGTCCAATTACCCCAAGGGCTATACTGCACAGGAAAGCTACCGCTTTGACGGCACCAGTGCCGAGATCAAGCTGTCCTCTTCGCTGATCACCGGCGAGAGCCTGGGCGACACGACCCTGGGGCTTGGCGATGTGATGTATGATTTTACAGTCACTACCCCCGACGGCACCAAGGTGACTCTGTCCGAGATGCTGGCAGAAAAGAAGATGGTGCTTCTGAACTTCTGGTACACCAGCTGCAGCTGGTGCGTTACCGAGTTCCCCTATATGGAAGAGGCATATCAGATGTACAAGGACGATGTGGGTATCGTTGCAGTGGATCCTCTGGGAGAATCCGATGAAGCGATCGCCGCGTTCCCTGTGAACTACAGCCTGTCTCTGAGCTTCCCTCTGGCAGCTTGCCCCACTACATGGGCAAATACCTTTGGGCTGTCCGGTTATCCCACCTCCGTTATTATTGACCGCTATGGTGTGATCTGCCTGATCGAGTCCGGCGCGATCACCAGTCTGCGTCCTTTTACCAGCCTGTTTGAGACACTGACTGCTGATGACTACGAGCAGAAGCTCTACGGCAGTGTCGGTGAGCTGGTCACCAATGTGAAGCCTACCTATGAGATGGCATCCTCCGAGGAGGTCGCGGCGATCCTGAACAACGGTGAGCTCCAGGTCACCTACCGTCCCGAGACGGAGGGCGACAGCGCCGAGTATTCCTGGCCGTTTATCGAGACGGAAAAGAACGGTGTCAAGTGTCTGAAGGCATCCAACCAGCAGATCGAGGATTCCTTCGCGATCCTCTATGCGGATGTGACGCTCAAGAAAGGGCAGGCGCTGGGCTTTGACTTCCTGCGTTCTACTGAGGCGAACAACGATGTGATGTATGTTATCGTTAATGACGAGGACATCAACGCCATTTCCGGTGCGCCCGATCCTGAAAAGTGGGAGACCTGCTATCCTGTGGTGGCACAGGAGGACGGCGTTTACGAGGTGGCGCTGTGCTACATCAAGGACAGCTCCAACAATGTGGGCGACGACACGGTATACATTAAGAATATGCGTGTGGTGAACGAAGCGGATATCGATACCGAGACCTACATCCCCCGTCAGGCAGCGGTTTCCGCTGATGGCTTTGCGTATACCTACGCGGATGTGGTTTTCAACAGCGCTGACGGCTACTACCATGTAGGCAGCAAGGACGGTCCTCTGCTGCTGGTGGATCTAATGAATAACACCCAGTTCAACGAAGAAGATTCCATCTGGAACATGGCATATAACGGCAAGATCAAGGCAGATGGTGTTGATTACGCCGAAAAGCTGGAGCAGTATGCCAACTATGCGCTCAATTCCAATCTCTACGGTGTCACTTCTATCAATCAGGAGCTGTATGAGCTGCTGCAGGCGGTAGATAAAGCCGCAGGCTTTGACGAGAAGGACGACAAAGAATGGATGAAGGCCTGCAAGTATTTCCAGGCATACGGCACAAAGAAGCAGCTGGAAGATCCTATCAAGGGTCTGGCACCCTTCTCTGCCTACGAGGCAAAGCTTGGCAAGAATATTCAGAGCAATCATTTCTATTATAATCGGGTCATCATGCCCAGAGGCATGTTCGCGAAGTTTGTCCCGGACCGTTCCGGTGTTTACCGTATCACCTCCCGGAATGATTCCCGTGACGGTGTTGACGGCTGGATCTTCAACGGAAATAAAGAAGTGATCCTGGATGCTGACAAGTTTGTGGAACGGACCTTTGATGAGCAGGGTGAGATCACCATGGTCTATTACATGGAAGCAGGCACACCCTACTACATCAACATCGCGCTGAAGACCACCAATGAACAGATGGGCTATGTGTACTACGATATCGAGTATGAAGGTGCCAGCTATTCTCATTTCATCAGCGCTTCTCCCGGACCTTTCTCCTATGATACGGATGCCTCCGGCAATACTATGAATTATACCATTGCTCCCGGCATTGATGTGGTTCTGGGAGATGACGGCATTTACTACCATGATCTGGGCAATGGCAAGAAGGGCAGTAAGATCTACGCTGATTTCGTCAATTCAACCTCCAGCATCAGTACCCCCATTTCCTCTGGCAATGGCATTAAGGGTTTGATCGAACTGGGCGCTTTTGATTTCAGCAAGGATGAAAATGACACCTATATTCTGACCGCGCTGCAGTACAACAATAACGATCAGGATAAGACTGTTGAGTACCTGAAGACCCAGTGGGGCGAGGACTTTGAGACCTACTACGATATGTATAAGGTGGATGAGGTGTTCAAGGGCGTATACCACGGCAAGGGCAAGGACTGCACAGAGCTTATGAAAAAGTACGAGAAGCAGATCATTAAGAGCGGTGCGGCGGAGCTGCGCGGCTGTGTCCTGGTCACTGAGGAGCTGGCGCAGATCCTGCAGCAGCTGATGGATAAGTACACCTTTGAGGGTGTGGAGACATCCTGGCGGAAGATGTGCTACTACTATGACCAGTTGGGCAAGTGAGGTAGATCATGATGACTTTGAAAAGAATTCGCGCAATGCTGTTGGCTGCAGTGATGCTCTGCGCAGTGCTTATGTGCAGTGCCTGCGGCGGCAACGGCGGTGAGCCTACCTATAAGGTAACCGTCGTCGATGCGCTTGGAAATCCCTACACCTCCGGCATTGTGGTGAAGTTCATGCAGAACGGCACCCAGGCAGGTATGCAGGTGGTAAATGAAAACGGTGTTGCCGAAAAGGCGCTGCCCAAGGGCGACTATACTGTGGAGCTGCAGTTCACCGATTCCGATGTGAACTATGTGTATGATGACGCAAATCTGACCCTGTCTGCCGGAAAGACGGAGCTGGAGGTTGTCCTGAGCTATGCTTTGGGTGAGGAGTTTCAGAATCTGTTTGTTAAGGATAGAGATTTTGAGGCCTATTCCGTGGGTGTCGGCTGCACTGAGGTGACACTGGACGCGGAAAAGAGAAGCTACTTCCTGTTTGCACCCACGGAGGCTGGTACATATGAGTTCTCCTTGGTTGGCAGCGACGCGGCTATCGGCTACTACGGTGCACCCCACTTTGTGCAGGAAAACAGTGCCGCTGAGGTGGTGGATAATAAGTTCACTGTTTCAGTCCGGGCAGATATGATCGGCACCGGCGGCACCGGTACATCCGTTTATGTACTGGGTATCGATGCAGCTGAGGGTGACGCGATCCTGGCGATCCAGCGCATTGGCGATCCCCAGTGGAGCGTTGCGGATGAACCCTGGACAGTCTATGAGGCAACTGCCCAGCTGAAGGAATATGCCCTGCCTGCCGGTGCTGAGTTGACTGACTTTGATCTGACTGCGGCAACGGATAAGTATAAGCTGGTTCTGAATGAGACGGATGGCTTCTACCATCTGAATAAGGCGGACGGTCCTCTGGTGCTGGTGCGTCTGGGCAAAAACTCCGGTGGCTCTAAGTATCTGGATGATTTCCAGACCATCCTGGAGCATTCCGGTGTCAACAAGTATTTCTACGATGAAAACGGTGACTTCGTCAAGAAGGAAAAGTACGATGACTGCCTTTTGAAGTACTTTGAGCACATGGACGAGGAACGCGGTGTCTATCCTCTGACAGAGGATCTGAAGTATATCATCCAGAGCCGTGGTGAGTATTCCGGCTGGTTTGATCCCCAGGAGAGCCTGTACCTGTTCAAGGACGAAAACGGCAATAATATCCCCGGCATCAATAGTGAGATCGCATGGCTGTTTATGTGTGGCTATATTGAAAACTGATCCGGTGCTTTAAATCACGGAAAGGAGCGTGCAGTGTCGTGTTAAAGAATAAGAAGCTCCTGCTGATCGCAGGCGGTGTCTGCCTGCTGGTGTGTGTTGCGCTTGTGCTTGCTCTGTGCGGTGGGCCGGGGGGCTCCGGCAGTCAGGCAGGCAACGGCGAAACTGCAACCTATACCATTGAAGTCAGCTCTGCCAGCGGTGTAGCGCTGGCGGATGTGAGCATGTTTGTTTATGAGGACAGCACCCAGCAGGAGCTGGTAGCCGTCCTGAAGACGGACGGTGAGGGCAAGTCGTCCTTTATGGATGCCAAGCGGGATACCTATGTGGCAGTGCTGGATAAGATCCCCACCGGCTATGAGGCAGAAGAATATTATCCTCTGACCGGTGAACTGACCCAGATCGTCCTGCAGGCCGGTCAGATGACCGATGTGGATGTCCAGAGCCTGACCTATAAGCTGGGCGATGCCATGATGGACTTCACGGTCATAGGCCCCGACGGCACGGAGTATACCTTGTCTCAGCTGTTCGAGGGTAAAAAGGCAGTGGTGCTGAATTTCTTCTATAATGAGTGCCAGCCCTGTATGATGGAATTCCCCTACCTGCAGGAGGCGTATGAGGCGTATAAGGATGATATTGCCGTGCTGGCAATGAATCCTGTCAATACCGACGATGCCGCCATCGCCGCAAAGCAGAAGGAGCTGGGCGTGACCTTCCCCATGGTCAAGTGCGGAGCGGAGTGGGAGTCCATTATGCAGCTCACCGCGTATCCTACCACTGTGATCATCGACCGTTTCGGCAATATCTGCCTGATCCACAAGGGCAGTGTTCCCGATGCCAAGACCTTCAAGGATGCTTTTGCCTATTTTGCAGCCGAGGACTATGAGCAGAAGCTCATCGAAGCCATTGGCGACCTGGCGGTTGAAGAGCCGGAGGGCACCAAGGAAAACCCTACTGATGTCGGAGGCTTGACCAGCTTTGAGGTTACCGTTGAGCCGGGCAAGGTGGTCTATAACGATCTGTGGAAGGTCTTTGGTATGTACCTGACCATCCGCAATGAAAATGCCTATGTTGTTTACAAGGATAAGACCTACTACCCTGAAAACGGTGTTGTCAGCCTGAAAGTTACCGCCCCCGACACCTATACCCCTGCAACCGTCGGCTTTGGCAATTCCGGCACCAAGACTGAGACGTTCAAGGTTTCTTTGAGTGTTCCTGCCGGCACGCTGAACAATCCCTACAAGCTGACACTTGGTGAGTTTGATACCAGGGTGGCAGCCGGTAATGACCAGGGAGTCTATTATATCTACACTGCCACAGAGGATGGCACTATGACTATGCAGTGCCTTAGCAGCACCCGGGGCGTTGACTATGATTTTATTCTGTATAATCTCAATTCTTATGCCCAGCGCAATATGAGTTCGGAAGGCACTCTGGATGCTGCCGGTCTGCCTACAGTCTCTGTGCAGGCAAAGAAGGGGCAGAAGGTGCAGTTCTCTGTGGGAACGCTGCCCGATTCCACCAACAGCTATCCTGCCGGCAGCTTTAAGTTTAAAGCAACCTTTACCGCTCACGAGATCAAGGAAGAGGAAAAGATCCCTATGACGGATTACACCGTCACCATCCTTGATGACAGCAAAAAGCCTGTGACAAATGTCAGCGTGCTGGTCAAGGTGGATGGCAAAGATACAGCCTTTACCACCAACACCGAAGGTGTAGCGAAGATATCCCTGCCCACCGGCACTTATCAGGGAAGCTTCTATGTTCCTGACGGCTACACCGCTGAAAAGACGGCTTTCGAGCTGACGGAAAAAGCGCCCAATGTGACCCTTACCGTCAGCCCTGTTAAACAGGCAGATTACACTGTCAAGGTGGTTGGTCCTTCCGGTGAGGCTATCGCCAACACATTTGTCAAAATCGGCGAAAACACCTGGCAGCGCACCGATGCCAACGGCATCGTGACCATGCATCTGGATGTTGCCGATCATACAGTAACGATCATGATCCCTGCCGGCTACACCGGTGAGACTGCTTACCGGTTTGCTGAGGGTACAACGGAACTGACCATTACCCTGGGCGTGCCTGAAGTTGAGGATCCGACTGATCCCACCGATCCCAGTGATCCCAGCGACCCCAGTGATCCCACCGATCCCACCGATCCCAGCGACCCCAGCGATCCCACCGAGCCCAGCGATCCCACCGAGCCCACCGAGCCCAGTGACCCCGCTGAGCCCACAGATCCCACCGAGCCCAGTGAGCCGGAGCCCGAGGACTGTGTCTATACTGTCACGGTGCAGGATGCTTTCAACGCGCCGCAGGCAGGGATCGATGTGATCTTCATGCAGGACGGTGTGCCGGTACATTTTGCCACCACCGACGAAAACGGTTTCGTGAAGCTGGATACCAACAGCGCTCAGAGCTATACAGTTGAGCTGGTCTTCAGCGGTACGGAGTATTATTACAATAAGGCGAAGGCTGTGCTCTCCGGCGACAACCGGAATCTGGAGATCAAGCTTTCTACCGATGTGGATGTAAATGACTATACACCACTGTACATTCTGAACGATAACCCTGCATATACCCTTTATGTGGGCGGTACCCATGTGGAATTGGGCAGCGGAAAGCCTAATTTCAGTGCAGAGAACGGCAATAATTGCTTCTTTGTATTTACGCCCCAGGAGGCAGGAACCTACCAGATCACGGTAGACGATCCCAATGTGGAATTGAGCTTGTGGAGCACGCCTGTATTTATAAACCGGCAGTATGGCTCTAAGGATGAGGGACGGGACGATGCGCTTACGGAATCTATTTCCGGAACATCGGTAGGCAATACCACCTATGTGATCGGTGTCAGCGTTGATGGCAGTACCACCGATGCGGTAGTGAATGTTGCCCGGATCGGTGATCCGGCGTTCAGCATCGCGGATCAGCCCTGGACTAACTGGGGCGGCACAGGGGATGCCCATGCCGGCTCCTGCAAAGTCACCGTAAGCTCCGGCGTTACTTATGTGGACATCAAAGCTGCCTCCGGCACCTATGATATTTACTACGATGAAGCCGCGGGCTATTACCGGTTCTCCAGCAATGGCAAGCCTGTTCTGGTGGATCTGAATGTGCCGGGAAGCGCCATTTCCCTTTATGTGCGTATCAACGGAAAGGATCATCACGGCGGTTCGGCAGTCAGGAGATACTTCTATGATGCCTCCGGCGCATTTATCAAAAAGGAAGACTACACAGATTACTTGTCTGCCTGCTTTGCCTGTGCCGGATTGGAGGACGCAGAGGGCGTTGGCTACCATGTGCTGACCAAGGAACTGATGTATGTGCTGCAAAACGGCTTTATTGAGTGGTGGGATCCGAATTCCGCCAACTATTTGGAAAACAGCTTTGCTACTGCTAATAAGGAGTACGCTTGGATGTTTGCCTGCTGTATGGCTAACTGAGTTTTTGGATAGGGAGGGGGAGACCCCTCCCTTTTCTTTTGCAGAATGATGGAAAAGCTTCACAGTGAAATGTGTATTTTTTCTTAAGGAAAACCTTGCAAAACAAGAAAAAACATGATAGAATGACAGAAGTCATGATGGGTCCTTACTCTTTAAATGTGGAATTTTCACAAAAGATATGGGACAGAAAGGAGGAAAACCTATGAATATCAAGCGTTTTTTGGTTTTCGCTTTGGCACTGTGTCTGGTGTTGGGTCTGTGTGCCTGCGGTGAGCCTGCTGCCAGCGGCGGCGAGACTACTACCGAGCCTACGCAGGACACTACGGAGGCAATCGATGACGGCAAGGTTACATACACTGTCAAGGTCGTAGACGAGGGTGGAAATCCTGTGGCAAGTGCTGCTGTGCAGATCTGCAAGGACAGCTGCCTGCCCGGTATGACCAATGCCGAAGGTGTTGCTACCTTCCGTGTTGTGGAGGACGACTACAAGGTCTCCTTTATGACCATGCCCGAAGGCTACGAGGCTGAGGCGGAGGAATTCTATTTTGAAGATGGCAGCTATGAGCTGACTATCACACTGAAGGCTGTTGCATAAACAGCGGTTGAAAAACTCCAATAGTAAGATCCCCGGCGTGTGGTGTTGCCCTGCGAAAAGGCGTGCCGCACTGTACGGGTTTGGCAAACAGCCAAGTATATTTTTAAGGAGGAAATACCAATGAAGCGCATGCTTTCCCTGTTTGTGGTGCTGGCTATGGTCTTTGCTATGGTTCCTACCACATACGCTGCAAACACCGATATTGATTTTGACGATCTTATCGGCGCGACCAAGGTTATCACCGATATTTCCAATGTCGAGGTGAACCTGAAGAACGGCTCCGACGGCACCAGCTATAGCTGGACACCTGAGGAAGACGGCAAGGTGACCTTCCAGATCTCCGCTTCCGAGGGCGCTGAGATCGTTGTTACCCTGACCCAGGGTGAGAACACCGCCACCAGCGCTGATGGCACTGTGGCACTGGAGGTTACTGCTGGTGCAGAAGTCATCATTAATGTCAAGGAAGCAAATTCTGTCGCTGCTACTGCCACGCTGACCGGCTCTCAGGAGACCCCTCTGGGCGGCAAGAACAACCCCATCGTTATCTACCCTGAGTGGGCATGGAACGAGAAGCAGACTGAAGCGACCGCAACGCTGGCAGATGTCCCTGTCGGCACTACTTACTACGCTGCCTATCAGATCGGCGGCATGCTGCTGAGCATTGACGGCGGTGAGGCTGTCCTGCTGGAGGGCAATCCCCGTATGCCCGCCGTGTTCTCTGTCACCAATGACACCGAGGCGGTCAAGGAAGTTGCCCTGAAGATCAGC
>JAZOSG010000137.1:0-6208 GCA_045657005.1 Faecousia sp. | reverse complement strand
TTTATTCACCCTCCTGGGTCTCCTCCAGAAGTTCTGTCATTGTCAAATTATAGATAAGCTCTGCCTTGCTTTCAAAGGATTTTGTCAGCCGAACCGCCTGCCGCTGGTTGGGTGCCACCAATTCCAAAGTCATCAGGTTTCCCATTTCATCGTCCAACGCCATCACCACAGAGCACTCCCCATTGTCACGGGGGATCACCTGGGATTTGACAAAGCTGCTGCGGCGCAGCTGACGGTTGAACCGTGCCACCGCGTTCTCAGCTCTCTGGCGAACGGTGTATGCAACAGAGTCCTCTGTAATGGCACCGTCCTGTCTTCCCTTCTCCGTGATCTCATACCGATCCTCATCCAGCTTTTGCATATGGCCGGAAGCAACCATTTCCGGGATAGCCGTACATACATCAAAATAACTCAGACAGTCATCCTGGTAGCACAGCTCGTAAATCTCCTGGGTAGTCATGGGATAGTTAGACCGGGCTGCCACAAACAGGATCAGCACTTTCACATCCATCATATCATGGATAAATCCATGTCTTTGCATCGTCTTCACCTCTTAATTTTATTATACAGGATTAGCGCGAAAAATCAAGCACAACCCGTTGGTTTGTCACATATTCTGGCGTGAAGGGGTGATTCTTATGAACGGTCCTATATTTTATGCAGCCGGGCATACCGATGCCCTGGAATACGCTATAAAGGAACTGCGGCACAAAGGCTGCACTGTTCTGGAGAAGCCGGATCCGTCTGTCACGCACCTAATACTGGGCGTTCCCAGTTTTGAAACTGACGGCTCCTTGAAGGGCGGCGGTAGATTAGAGGATATGCTTGCGGCACTGCCCGCCGGAATAACCGTGTTGGGCGGAAATCTGTCAACGGCGGCTCTGACCGATTACAAAAACATCGATCTTTTACAGGATCCTCTGTATCTGGCAGAAAATGCGGACATCACTGCCCATTGCGCCGTCAAACTTGCGCTGACAAAGCTGCCGGTGACCCTCCGGGGGTGTCATGTTCTGGTAGTCGGCTGGGGAAGGATCGGCAAGTGCCTTGCGGAACTACTCAGGAACATGGGTGCTATCGTTACCGTAGCTGCCCGGAAGGAAACAGACCGGGCGATGCTCATTGCCTTAGGCTATGACACTGCGGATACCACCGATCTCGGTTACGGTCTTTTGCGTTTCCGAGTGATCTTCAATACAGTGCCTTTCAAGGTTTTGCCTGCCGACGCAATCCAGTACTGTGCACCGGATTGCCTGAAGATCGACCTGGCTTCTTCTGCCGGGATCGAAGGCAGTGATGTGATATGGGCAAGAGGACTGCCCAACCGGGACGCGCCCGAGTCCTCCGGCGCACTGATCGCTCGGAGCGTTCTGCGCCTGATCTGACCCCATCATTCAGAAAGGAGAATCCACAATGAATATCGGGTTCGCCATGTGCGGCTCATTTTGTACATTTGATGCGGTGTTTCCTGTTTTGGAAACGCTTACCCAGACACACACCATGATCCCCATTTTTTCCTGCGCGGCAAGCAGCATCGACAGCCGTTTCGGTGCAGCCCAGGAACACATTCGCACGATCACAGAGCTGTGCGGCTGCCCACCGCTTTCCACCATTGCGGATGTGGAGCCGATCGGCCCTAAAAAGCTGTTGGATGCACTGATCATCGCCCCCTGTACCGGTAATACCCTGGCAAAGCTTGCCCACAGCATTGCCGACACCCCGGTGACTATGGCAGCGAAAAGTCATCTGCGCAATGGCCGTCCGATCCTGATCGCCGTTTCCACAAATGACGCCCTTGCCGGTGCTGCCGAAAATATTGGAAAGCTCCTTGCCCGAAAGCATTATTATTTCGTCCCCTTTGGGCAGGATGATCCACAGCGCAAGCCCACCAGTATGGTTGCGGATTTCAAAAAAATACCGGAAGCACTGGAGCTGGCGCTGGATGGAAAACAGATACAGCCCATTCTTCTATAGCACAGCCGAGGGGTGATATCCCCTCGGCGCTCAATCTTTTTTGTGAGATTGCCACACCAGCGTGCGCGCTGGTTCGCAATGACTAAAGCCGAGGGGTCATTACGACCCCTCGGCTTTCATTATAGCACATCGTAGATAGCCTTCGGCAGGTAAGGCGAAACATCTTGTCCGTAGCTGTGCAGCTCTTTAACCATAGAGGAAGACACCGCTACATTCTCTGCCCGGAAATAAATATGCTCCATATCCGGATTGATCAGCTTATTGACTTCCGCAATATTTTCCTCATAGTTGTAATCCATATTGTTCCGCAGACCGCGGATCATATAATGGATGCCATTGGTTTTGGCAAACTCCGCCACCAAGCCGTCATAGATCGTTACCCTGGCATTGGTGATCCGGCAGTCACGCAGAGTCTGCTCGATCGCCGCTTTCATTTTGTCGCTTTCAAAGGATCGGCGTTTCTGGGCGTTAATGCCGATGAGGATATGCACTTCATCAAATAGATTCGACGCTTTTTTTACAATATCCAGATGTCCGTTGGTAAACGGATCAAAGGATCCGGGATAGATCGCCTTTTTATTCATGCCAACAGCTCCCTGCATTGGTGCTTTTTTATCTTAGTACGCGATGCCCCAGTAAATCATCTTCTTGGCTTTTTTGCCGCAGATGGGGCAGGTTTCGCCAAGATTTTCCTGCGCAAAGGGCATACAACGGGAAGACATGCCTGCTTCTTCCTTCATCTTCAGCTCGCAGTCCAGCTCGCCGCACCACATAGTCTTGATAAAGCCGCCGTTTTCCTCCTGCAGCCGCTTTGCCTCCTCAAGAGAGTGGGCCTCAAAGATGTGGCTTTCCAAATTCTCCTTGGCGCGCCGGTACATACCCTGGTGCACCAGCTCCAGCTGCTCAGCTACTGCCTTTTCCAGATCCGCCAGGGCAACCACGGTCTTTTCACCGTCGTTGCGGCGAACCAGCACGCACTGACCGTTTTCCAGGTCACGGGGACCGCACTCCACGCGCAGAGGCACGCCCTTCATTTCGTACTCGGCGCACTTCCAGCCCATAGAGTTATCGGAATCGTCCAGTTTGACACGGAAGCCGGCATTGATCAGGCGATCCTTTAAGCCGTTGGCAGCCTCCAGAACGCCCTCTTTATGCTGGGCAATAGGCAGCACGACCACCTGGATCGGTGCGACCTTAGGAGGCAGCACCAGACCGTTATTGTCGCCGTGGGTCATAATGATGCCGCCTATCAGACGGGTGGACACCCCCCAGGAAGTCTGGTGGGGGTTGACCTTCTGGTTATTCTTGTCCGTGAAGGTAATATCAAACGCTTTGGCAAAGCCGGCACCAAAGTAATGGGAGGTGCCTGCCTGCAGCGCCTTGCGGTCATGCATCATGCACTCGATGGTGTAAGTAGCTTCCGCACCGTTGAACTTTTCCTTATCGGTCTTCTGTCCACGGGTAACAGGCATCGCCAGCACATTTTCACAGAAGTCAGCGTAGACATTCAGCATACGCTCGGTCTCTTCCTTTGCCTCTTCGGCGGTGGCATGCATGGTGTGTCCCTCCTGCCACAAGAATTCTCTGTGGCGCAGGAATGGACGGCTGGTCTTCTCCCAACGCAGGACGCTGCACCACTGATTGAGCATCATGGGCAGGTCGCGGTGAGACTGAATGGCGTTTTTGAAGTACTCGCAGAACAGCGTCTCGGAGGTGGGGCGGATACAATAGCGCTCCTCCAGCTTTTCGCTACCGCCGTAGGTGACCCAGGCACATTCCGGAGCAAAGCCCTCCACATGATCCTTCTCCTTCTGCAGAAGGCTTTCAGGGATCAGCATAGGCATGTAGACATTCTCCGCGCCGGTCTTCTTGAACTCCGCATCCATCAGGCGCTGGATATTCTCCCAGATCGCATAGCCGTAGGGACGATAAATAAAGATACCTTTAATGCAAGAGTAATCAATAAGCTGCGCCTTTTTGCACACATCGGTGAACCACTGGGCAAAGTCTACCTCCATGTCCGTGATCTGCTCGACCTTTTTTTCCTTTGCCATTGTTTTCATCCTCTCAAAAGTGAGTTTTTCATTAGTTAATATTGTATCACATATGTCAAGGGTTTCATAGGATGGCATAAAGTTTTTTCGTGTTTTTAGGAGGCCGTTATGACTGAAATTACATTGTTGCTGGAGCCGGCTGTGACTCTTTTTTATACGCGGATCGCCGATGCTATGGGGATAACCCTGGAAAGAGTCTTGAGCGATGCGCTGTTCAAGCTGGCTGGCGAGCTTTCCCTGGAGGCACTGAAGTCTTAAAAAAGCGTTGTTTTTTTTCAAAATCTTTGTTATACTGTGGAAAGCAACATAAATTCGGAGGTATCGTCATGAAATCCATCCGGGAAATATACAAGATCGGAAAGGGTCCCTCCTCCTCTCACACCATGGGTCCGGAGCGGGCATCCAGACTGTTTAAACAGGATCACCCTCAGGCAGATGCTTACCGGGTGGTGCTGTACGGCTCCTTGAGCAAGACCGGTGTCGGTCACGGAACTGACCGGGTCATCTGCCAGGTGCTTGCCCCAACGCCAACGGAAATCGTTTTTTCCAGCGAGGAGCTGAGCGGCTGTCACCCAAACACCATGGACTTTTTTGCCATGAAGGACGGGCAGCAGATCGGCACCTTGCGCATCGAGTCCATCGGCGGCGGTGATATCCGGGTGCCCGGACAAAGTCTGCTGGACACTCCGGAGGTGTATCCGGAAAATTCCTTTGCGGAGATCGCCGATTTCTGCAAATGGCGTTACATCGACAAGCTCAGCGATTATGTGGAACTGAACGAGGGCGAGGATATCTGGGAATTCCTGATGCAGGTCTGGCTGACTATGAAGCAATCCATTGCGGATGGTCTTAGCGGCGAGGGTATCCTGCCCGGCGGACTTAAGGTGCAGCGCAAGGCCAAGTATCTTTATGAGCAGCCAGACGAGGAACTGGCACCAGGAATGAAGGAATTTAAGCATATTGCCGCCTACGCCTATGCGGTGGCTGAGCAGAATGCAGACAACGGCACCATTGTCACTGCACCTACCTGCGGTGCCTGCGGTGTAGTTCCGGCAGTGCTGAAATACGCTCAGGATACCCGGGGCTTTTCGGACGAGCAGATCATAAGAGGCCTTGCTGCCGCCGGTATCATCGGCAGTCTTACCAAGCGCAATGCCTCTATCTCCGGTGCGGAGTGCGGCTGTCAGGCAGAGATCGGCACTGCCTGTTCGATGGCGGCTGCTGCGCTGGCGGAGCTGTACGAGCAAAATCTGGATCAGGTGGAATACGCTGCGGAGGCGGCTATGGAGCATCATCTGGGTCTGACCTGTGATCCCATTTGCGGACTGGTGCAGATCCCCTGTATCGAGCGCAACGCCGTCGCGGCTATGCGCGCCATGAATGCCTGCAATCTCAGCTTTTTCTTGACCGGCTCGAGAAACATCAGCTACGATATGGTCTGCCGTGCCATGCACGAGACCGGCATCAATCTGAACCACCGCTTCCGGGAAACCAGCGAGGGCGGTCTGGCGAAAATTTACGCACGAAATAAGAAAGGATAATATTCAATGAAATTAGGTATCGTGGGACTTCCTAATGTGGGAAAGTCTACTCTGTTTAATGCTATCACCAACGCAGGTGTGCCTGCGGACAACTACGCGTTTTGCACCATCGACCCCAATGTGGGTGTGGTCTCCGTTCCCGACGAGCGGCTGAACTGGCTCGCGGAATTACACAACCCAAAGAAGCTGACCCCGGCTGTGATTGAATTCGTTGACATTGCCGGTCTTGTTAAAGGTGCATCCAAGGGTGAAGGCTTAGGCAACAAGTTTCTTTCCAACATCCGTACCACCGATGCTATCGTGCATGTGGTTCGCTGTTTCGAGGATTCCAATGTGACCCATGTGGAAGGCAGCACCGATCCCCTGCGGGATATTGAGATCATCAACCTGGAGCTGGTGATGGCGGATATTGAAATGGTGGAGCGGCGCATCGACAAGGCACAGAAAGCCATGAAGGGCGGCGATAAGAAGTTTGCCCGTGAGGTAGAGCTGTTTACGGAGCTTCTGGAGCATCTGAACAAGGGCAAGCTGGCCCGGACCTTTGACGGCTCCGAAGATGATATGGCACTGATCGCCACCTCTGATCTTCTGACCCTAAAGAAGACGATCTACGTTGGCAACCTTGCCGAAAGCGAGATC
>JAZOSG010000136.1:0-2344 GCA_045657005.1 Faecousia sp. | reverse complement strand
AATGCTGCAGCACGCCCCTAAACTATGCAAATGTCTACATCCTGCGGATGTAGGGGCGGATATTATCCGCCCGCGGGCGACTAATAGTCGCCCCTACAGATTCTAACGATAGATTTTTGAATTTTGCAACACACCCTTTTTAATTACATCTTAAGCAAATTCTTACTATCATCTTAAGTCGGATGCTGTTATAATTGACCTATACTGATTCCCGGAGGTCTGGTATGAAAAAGATAATGCACCATCCCGGCTGGATCACAGTACTGATCCTGTGTATCTGCAGCGCACTGATCTACATTTTTATGACAGGCTGCAGCTTTTTGGCACTTGTGGTTTTCGGAATTGCCGTCATTTTGGCTGGTTTTCTATTGCTTTTCGGATTGCGTAATCGCAACAAAAAGCTCGGCAGCATCCTGCTTGTGTGCTTTGCCTGCCTTGTAGGCATCGGTTTTCTTGCCGCCGTTTTCACCGGCATTTTGATCGGAAGCGCTGCTAAAGGAGATACCGAGACCCCATGCGATTACATCATCGTACTCGGCGCCGGGGTCAACGGCACAGTTCCTTCTATGTCCCTGCAGGACAGGATCGATGCCGCATACGACTATCTGGCGGCTAATCCAGGCTGCATCGGTATCCTCTCCGGCGGTCAAGGTCCCGGCGAAGACATTTCTGAAGCGCAGTGCATGGCAGAGCGTCTGATCGCCAAAGGTATTGACAAGGAGCGGCTCTGGCTGGAAGACCGCTCTACCAGCACCCGGGAAAATATTGCCTATTCGCTAGCTCTTATTGAAGAAAAAACCGGTCAGCGCCCGCAAACCGCCGGAATCCTCTCCAGCGAATATCACCTGTACCGCGCCGGTCAGGTAGCCCGGGGACAGGGACTTGCGCCTGTGGGCATCCCTGCAAAAACCGGCTGGATCACCCTTCGGCTGAGCTATTTCCTCAGGGAGATCGTTGCGGTATGGTTCTATGCCGTATCCGGCTAAAAGCGGATACCGCTTTTGTTCTGTTTCACAATATTGGTTGATTTTGGATAAAAATTTTATGAAAGATGTTGCCTTTTTCCTCGTGAGGTGTTATTATGGTGTGTAGTATGGTTGGAAGTAGGGTCGTTACCCTTCAACTACTACCGTTTTAGATGAAAGGAAAGATGAAAAATGAAAAATGGAGCAAAATTGATCCGCCTGTGCAACATCATCTGTGTTGTGCTGATGCTGGCGTTGCTGGTCTGCCAGTTTCTTCCCTTCTGGGTCGTCGGCGAAAACCAGGTTTCTATCCAGGAGCACACATGGTTCCCCTGGCTCAACGAAGATCTGACCGATCTTTTTGTAGACACCTTCGGTCGTGACTTCATGCTGAAGGATATCGTGCTGGTTCCGTTCGTTGTGCTGTTCGGCTGCGTTCTGGGTGCTATCTTCTGCCTGCTGAAGTTCAAGAGCGCCGGCATTGCCTGGATCCCCTTCTTTGTTGGCTTGGTCGGCATCATCGGCTACCTGACCGTCCCCGCTTTGCAGATGGGCGCACTGTGGCCTGTACATCTGGTGGTGTGCATCCTCATAACGATCGCAGCTGCGATCCCCCTGACCGACTGCGCCATTCGTGCTGTCCGTTGGTTCCAGGTTCCCAAGGAAGCTTAATTACATAGAAAATGATCCCACAGAGTATTTGCTCTGTGGGATAGTTTATAACTTGACATTTGTTTTCCGAATTTTCTTCTTGCTATTTTCAATAAGATGTTGTATACTATGCTGGTAACTGCCGGTGTGATGGAATTGGTAGACGTAGTGGACTCAAAATCCACCGCTGGCGACAGCGTACCGGTTCGAGTCCGGTCACCGGCACCATCTCCGTATGCAATCATTGTATCGATGATTGCATACGGAGATTTTTATTATATTTATAATCTTTTAAAATGTTATTTTTCATGATAAAATGTATTTATTCTTCAAAGCCTCTTGACTTTTACCCCGCGTAAAAGTGTACTGTATTGGCAGAAGGAGGTCTGTTTTATGAAAATCAAAACCGTATGCGAGTTAACGGGTTTGACCGATCGCTCTGTCCGTTATTACATAGAAGAGCATCTTATAACACCTGCATATACAGAAAATTACCTAGGTCGTAAATCTTTTGATTTTTCTGCTGAAGATGTGCAACTTTTGAAAAACATTTCCGTTTTTCGCAAGTTCGGATTCTCTATAGCGGAAATCAAGCAAATGCTGATCAATCCCGCGATGATCTTTCCTATTGCAAAGAAATTACTGGAACGAAAACAGGCTACACTCGATGAAGCAAGCGCACATATCCTCATTTTGTTGCAATTGGATAAACACCACCACTATACTCT
>JAZOSG010000135.1:0-5955 GCA_045657005.1 Faecousia sp. | reverse complement strand
CAAATCTTTGTTGTCATTGCGAACCAGTGCTCACACTGGTGTGGCAATCTCAAAAAACAAGCTATTACAATAGATTCCCACGCCAGTCTGCGGACTGGCTCGGAATGACAATTGGTTGGTTGCGTGTCGACAGACAGCTCGATAAATTGGAATTTGATCCTAAGCGCGCAATTGTATTGACAGCGCAATTGGGCTGTGCTACAATGTTTTCGACAACTGAATACCCGTTCCGTGGCAGGTATGCCGTTTGGGCATGGCTGCTGAACAAGATAATCAGGTGAAAATCCTGAACGGTACCGCCGCTGTATGTGCTGAGGACAAGCTTTTGGTGAAAACCGGTCACTGGGGGAGACCCTGGGAAGGCTGCGCTTGTCGCAGGGAGAACGCAACCGCTCCCACAGGCATGAGTCAGAAGACCTACGGAATTGGTTTCTTCCACCCTCTGCGTGATTATGGAGGGTGCGTTTGTCGCAGAAAAACGGCTGGGGCACCCATAGTTGGGTGCCGCAGTACTTTATTTTTGGAGGAATTTTTATGAAAAACCTGTTTGCCATTTTGCTGGCCCTTGCCATGGTACTTTCCCTGGCTGCCTGCACCCCTGCCGATACGGCGACTACCACCGGTGAAACTGCCGGACAGACGGAGCAAAATCTTAAGACCTTTACCGTAACGGTGGTTCATTCCGACGGCACCAGCAGGTTCTTTGAATACCAAACGGAAGAGGAATACCTGGGTGCTGTGCTGGCTGCCGAGGGGCTGATCCAGGGAAATGATGGTCCTTACGGACTGGAGATCATCGAGGTGGATGGCGAGACTGCTGTCTATGAGAGCAACAAGGCATACTGGGCGCTGTACGAAAACGGTGAGTACGCCCTGCAGGGCATAGATACCACGCCGGTGATCGACGGCGGCGCGTATAAGCTGGAATACACCCGTGGATAAAATGAAGCTGAGTTTGCGGCAGATCGCTCTGTTTGGTGTGCTGGCGGCATTGACCTTCGGCGCCAAGGTTGCTATGAGCGGTTTGCCCAACATCGAGCCGGTGTCGCTGATGGTGATGCTGTTCGCGGTGGTGTTTGGCTTTAAGGCACTGTACCCCATTTACCTGTATGTGCTGATGGAGATCCTTCTTTACGGGATCAATTTTTGGAATATCAACTATCTATACATCTGGACGGTGCTGGCGCTGGCAGCTATGGGAATGCGGCGGCTGAGAAACCCCCTTTGGTGGGCGCTGCTTTCCGGGCTGTTCGGCATGGCCTTCGGGCTTTTGTGTGTACCGGTGTATATGGTGGTGGGTGGCAGTGTGGATTACGGGATCCGCTGGTGGCTGTCAGGGCTTGCCTTTGATGTGCCCCACGCCATCGGAAATTTTGTGATCGCGCTGGTGCTGTTCGTACCCTTGCGAAGGTTGCTGGAAAGACTCTATGGCAGGATGCAAAGATAAGTTTTGCAATCTTAAAAGGAAAAAATCGCTATTTCCAAATGCTGTCAGATATGATATACTGAGGAAAAATGCACGATAGAGGTGTGTAGGATGTCTCAGAAAATCAAGGTGGGGATCCTCGGGATCGGTAATATGGGCTGCGTCCATGCCGGATTCCTCCGGGACGGAAAATGTCCTCAGCTGCAGATCGCTGCCATTGCCGACAGCAATCCTGACCGGCTTGCCTGGGCAAAGGAACAGGGCTACGGCGAAAAGGTCGCTTTTTTTGAAGATGGGATCGCTATGCTGGATTCCGGGCTGTGCGATGCCTGCATCATTGCTGTGCCCCATTATGACCATACCTTCTACGCTATGGCATGTATGGATCGGGGCATCCATGTGATGCTGGAAAAGCCTGCCGGGGTCTACACCGCTCAGGTTCGCCAGATGAACGCCCATGCCGAACAGCATAAGGATGTGGTTTTCGGACTAATGTTCAATCAGCGCACCAACTGTTTGTACCGCAAGCTCCGGGAGCTGGTACACTCCGGCACTTACGGTCAGCTGCGCCGGGTCAACTGGATCATCACCAACTGGTATCGTACCCAGGCCTATTACGATTCCGGTTCCTGGCGTGCCACATGGAGCGGTGAGGGCGGCGGGGTGCTGATGAATCAGGCGCCCCACCAGTTGGATCTTTTGCAGTGGATCTGCGGTATGCCCCAGAAGGTCTATGCCCGGATGCAGTTCGGCAAGTGGCATGATATTGAGGTGGAGGACGATGTGACCGCCTTTTTGGAGTACGAAAACGGTGCTACCGGCGTGTTCGTCACTTCTACCGGCGACCTTAAGGGAACAAACCGGCTGGAGATCCAGATGGATAAAGCGAAATTTGTGGTAGAAAACGGCGCGCTTACCATGGAGCAGTTTGAAATGAGCGACCGGGAGTTCAACGCCATCAATCATGCGCCTTACGGCAAGGTGAACAGCGTCTGTACCAAGGTGGAGACGGATGGAGAAAATCCCCAGCACGCCGGCGTGCTGAATGCCTGGGCGGACGCTATTTTGGGAAAAGGCATGCTGGTGGCACAGGGCACCGAGGGCATCAACGGTCTGATGCTCGCCAACGCTATGCACCTGTCGGCGTTCCTTGGTAAAGAGGTGATGCTGCCCATTGACGAGGCGCTATACTATGAGGAGCTGATGAAACGGGTGAAGACCTCCCGGCGCAAGGAAAGTCAGGCAGTGTTTGTCAATGACCGGGGCAGCTACGGCTTCGGCTCGACCCATTAACTACATAAAATACCGGGGCGGAATTTCCGCCCCGGTATTTTTATTGGGTTCTTGCTTTGCAAGCATACAGATACGCCCGTTTGTAGTCCTCCAGCTCCCGGTAGCACTGCTCCAACAGGGGAATGCACTGCTGGGGATATCGGTTCTCCGCCCGGGTCAGCACTGCCACCGCAAACGCCCAGTCCTTAAGCGATACCGCCGCTCTGCCCCGAAGCAGGCACCAGTTTTCATCCTGCGTGCAGGTAGCGTCCAGAATGCGTATACACCTTTCGACATCCCCTGACTGCAGCGCTGCCTCTGCCCGGAGCAAAAGCCCACCGTCCATATTTGGCAGCAAGCCCTCCAACTGGGCAGCCTGCCCCGGCTCTGCCCGGTAGAGGAGCAGTAGCCGCTGCGCCTCCAGCCCGGGGGTGTAGTAGGGGGATAACTGCCCTGTCTGGTGCGCCTGGTCCAAAAGCGTCATGGCGTAGGCGTTCTTGCCCTCGTCCAATGACTGCTCAGCAAGGCGCAATGCTGCCAGCGCTTCCAAAAGATGCCGCTCAGGGTCAAAGACCCTGTCCGGAGGTCGAAAGGAACGCAGTGTTTCCAATACCTGTCGGCAAGCCCCAGAAGAAAAGGCTTGCCGGGCGCTGTCCATGACCTGCTGGTTAGGAGAGGTCACCGCATCGCTGTCGAGAAAAAACCCTATGCTTTTTCCAAGCCGGGCTGCCAGATATCCCAAAGTGTCCATGGAGGGCTTTGCCCTGCCACTTTCAATGAGGGAGAGCATGTTCCGGGTAATGGTGTCGCCGCAAAGCTGCCGCTGAGACAGACCTGCCTCCAGCCGCGCGTTTTTGATTTTGGCCCCTAAGTCCATGGCATCCCCTCCCGGGTAATTATGATTTACCCCTAGTATACCATACCAAAGCCTAAAAATCCACTGTTACAAAAAATTCATTTGCTATTTATTCCAATATGGCTTATAAATAAGATAAATATAGATTATAACCTGCGTGGGAATTCGAAACGATGAGGAGGTCTATTATGGATATTCCAATGATACGGCGGCGGGCGGAGGATTCCCTGTCCTGTGCGGCTTATCCCCCTTACCGCCTTGCCTTGCTGCATACCGGCGGAGCACTGCTGCTGTCTCTGGTGACGACTCTGGTAAGCTTTCTGCTGACCCGGGAGATCGATACTACCGGCGGTCTTTCCGGTCTTGGTACCCGGACGATCTTACAGACTGTGCGGTTGCTGGTGATCCTTGCCGGCTCGGCAGCTGTTCCGTTTTGGGATCTGGGCTATCTCCGGGCGGCTTTGCGTACTGCCCGGGGGCAGACCGCCGACCCGGCAGTGCTGCCTGAGGGCTTTCGCCGGTTTGGCATCTGCTTGCGGCTGATGCTGCTGCGGTCACTGTTGGTGGTGCTCATTGCTATGATCTGTGTGCAGCTGTCGTCGATCCTGTATCTGCTTTCGCCGTTCAGTCTTGCCCTCTTTGAGCAGGCGCAGGATCTGATGACTGCCACGGATACCGCCCTGACTCAGGCAGATATGCAGGCGCTGCTGCCTGCGGCATATCCGCTGTACGGCATTTTGGCGGTGGTCATGGCAGTGGCGCTGATCCCGGTTCTGTATCGGCTGCGGTTGGCAGACTGGGCAGTAATGGACGATGCCCCCGGGGCGCTGGCAGCCCTGCGGCAGAGCAGCCGCTGGATGAAGGGAAACCGGCTGCAGCTGTTCCGGCTGGATCTGAGCTTTTGGTGGTACTACGTTCTGCAGCTTCTTGCTACGGCGGTGGCTTACGGTGATCTTGCGCTGCCCCTGTTGGGTATCCAGGCAGATAAGGATGGGGCGTTCTGGGTGTTTTACGGACTGAGCCTTGCCTTGCAGCTGGTGGTATTTTGGCGATTTGCTCCCCGGGTGCAGACCGCCTGCGCCCATGCTTACGAGTACCTGCGTACCACCCCGGAGCCACAGCCAAAGCCCCAGCCACAGCCCCAAAATCTCCCCTGGGACTAAAAAATTAAGAATTGAGAATTCAATTCCAGTTTATCGGGCGGCAGTGCCGCCGGACAATTCGTGCAAAGTGCCTATCAATTCGCTAGTTCCCTGACCCGCTCGGTGTTGTTACTGCGTTAAAAAATGGTGGATTACGAATGCAATTGCGTTACCGGGCACAGTCAGGAGCAGTAACGACAAGCGAAGGTTGTCGTGCGAGTTTGTCAGCGGACACTGTCCGCTAAACTGAAATTTGGTCCTCGCGTTATGGACGCAAAAGGGCGTGTTGCAAAATGCTGCAGCACGCCCCTAAACTATGCAAATGTCTACATCCTGCGGATGTAGGGGTGGATATTATCCGCCCGCGGGCGACTAATAGTCGCCCCTACAGATTCTAACGATAGATTTTTGAATTTTGCAACATGCCCTTTTTACTGTTCTTCCTTTAATAGATCTGCCAGGGTGATCCCTTCAAAAAAGCTGTCGACCATTTTATCCAGCTTTTCCCACATGGGCAGGGTGTGGCAGCAGGTAGCCCTGCCGCAGGAAGAGGCGCCCTGGGTGGTGCAGGACACGGTATTCAGGCTCCCCTCGGTCAGCTTCAAAATGCTGCCGACGGTGTAGCTTTCCGGCGCCCGGTTGAGCCGGTAGCCGCCGCCTTTGCCGGCAGCGGCATCTACAAACCCGGCTTTGCTCAATGTGGTCATAATGGATTCCAAATATTTCTGGGAGATCCCCTCCGCCTCGGCGATCTTTCCCAGAGGGATGTATCCGTCGCCCCCGTGGAGCACAAAATACACCATCACCCGCAGGGCATAGCGTCCTTTCGTACTGACGATCATAGCTTACTCGTGGCAGTGGGCGCAGTTCTCACAGTCGGGGAACTGGGACTTGTCGTAGGGGATGCCGTTTTTATCGTAGTAATTTTTCAGGGCGGACTTGATGGCCTCTTCGGCGAGGACGGAGCAGTGCATCTTATGGGCAGGCAGACCGGACAGCGCCTCAGCCACTGCCTTGTTGGTCAGCTCCATGGCGTTCTGGATGGACTTGCCCTTGATCATCTCGGTTGCCATCGAGGAAGACGCGATGGCGCTGCCGCAGCCAAAGGTCTCAAATTTTACATCGGAAATGATGTCACCGTCGATTTTCAGATAGATCTTCATGATATCGCCGCACTTGGCATTGCCGATCTCGCCGACACCGCTGGCATCCTCGATGACGCCAACATTGCGGGGGTGCATGAAATGATCCATTACTTT
>JAZOSG010000134.1:0-3120 GCA_045657005.1 Faecousia sp. | reverse complement strand
CTCTGCACTTTCACGGGAAGATACCGTAATTCCCACAAAGGGCAGGAAGATGCGGTAGGCGCAGAGGATCTGACACAGCTGCTTTTCACCCACATCCAAAGGATTGATCTTATCGTTGTTGATGATGGGACGCAGTCTGGGGCAGGACAGGGACATTTCAGCGTGGGGATATTTGCGCTGCAAGTAATACACATGCAGTGCGCTTGCCAGAGCATCCTTTCTGAAATCAGACAAGCCCAGAAGCGCAGAGAAAGCAACACCACGCATACCGCCTCGCAGCGCCCGTTCCTGGGCATCAATACGATAGGGCCAGACACGCTTATGGCCGAACAGGTGGAGTGTTTCGTATTTGTCGGCATCATAGGTTTCCTGGAACACGGTTACATAGTCAGCACCGCACTCATGGAGGTACTTATATTCATCGGTGTTCACAGGATAGATTTCCAAACCGACCATGCGGAAATACTTTCTTGCCAGCTTGACAGCTTGCCCGATATACTCCACATCGCTTTGTGCACGGCTTTCGCCGGTAAGGATCAGGATTTCCTCCATACCGGAGTCGGCAATGACTTTCATTTCATGCTCGATCTGCTCCATATTCAGCTTCATGCGGTTGATATGGTTATAGCAGTTAAAGCCGCAGTAAACGCAGTAGTTCTCACAGTAATTGGCGATGTATAGCGGGGTAAATAAGTAAACGGTATTACCGAAGTGCTTGCTTGTCTCCATACGGGCCTTCTGCGCCATTTCTTCCAGAAAAGGCTCTGCTGCGGGAGAAAGCAATGCTTTGAAATCCTCAACGCTGCAAGTCTCATGGTCAAGAGCAGCACGAACATCACGGGCAGTATAGATGGAATAGTCAAAGGCATTCATCTGGGAGATAACCTGGTGACAAACATCGGATTCGATGATCTCCATGCCCGGCAGGTATTCCATGTGATTCTTGCGGCTGGAAGGGTCTGTTTCCAGTCTGTGTTTTTTCTCCAGAGCAGCCGGAGACAGATGCTCGGAATCTACAAAGAATTGATTTTCCATAAGGCCTCTCCTTAGTCACGCAGGAAGCCGGTCAGAGGATCGGAAGCGGAAGCACCACGGGTCAGCACACGGCCAAGACCGGACAGATAAGCCTTTCTGCCAGCTTCAATGGCCTGGCGGAAAGCGGATGCCATCAACGGCAGATCACCTGCAGTTGCCAGGGCGGTGTTTGCCATAATGGCTGCCGCACCCATTTCCATAGCTTCGCAAGCTAGGGAGGGTCTACCGATACCGGCATCTACAATAATGGGCAGATCAATTTCATCAATAAGTATCTGGATGAATTCCTTGGTAGCTAGTCCCTTGTTGGAACCGATGGGAGATGCCAAAGGCATAATGGTGGCAGCACCGGCGCTCACCATATCACGGGCGGCATTCAGATCGGGGTACATGTAAGGCATAACAACAAAGCCTTCGTTAGCTAGGATCTCGGTGGCCTTGATGGTCTCCTGATTGTCAGGCAGCAGGTACTTGGTATCCCGCATGATCTCTACCTTGACGAAATTGCCGCAACCCAGTTCTCTTGCAAGGCGAGCAATGCGGACAGCTTCCTCTGCGGTTCTCGCACCGGAGGTGTTGGGTAACAGGGTGATGCCTTCGGGGATGTAGTCCAAAATGTTTTCATGCTCCTTGGTGTTGGCGCGGCGAACAGCAAGGGTGATGATCTCCGCACCGGCGTCCTTGATAGCTGCCTCAATGAGCTTCATGGAATACTTACCGGAACCCAGAATAAAACGGGAATTAAATTCGTGACCGCCAATGACGAGCTTATCGTTGTGAATCATAATAAATCCTTCTTTCTTATACTTCATACTCGCCTGCGAGAATACGCAGGACAGTGTGTGCCTGATGCGCGGCGCAGAGCATAACACGAGGCGCTACCAAGCCAATGGTATCTGCCACATCGTTTTTCTCATCGCCGCATAAGTAAAACCTACCCATAACTTTTCGTGTTTGGATGGTGTTTGGGGTATCCATACCGGCCATACCGGACGCTGCCACTAAATAACAATCTGGCAGCTGCTCCAAGACACCGTTTACAAGCATTGCCTTAGCCTCTGCATTGTCAAATGCTTCGCATACAACATCTGCCTCTTTTAGAAGATCTGCGAAATTCTCCTCTGTGATCTTTGCCGTCACAGCTGTGATTTCCGCATAGGGTGCAATCTCTATCAGATTTTCCGCGAGCGCATCCGCTTTATGAAGACCAATCTGATTTGCCTTGTATTGCTGACGGTGCAGGTTGGTAATATCCACGCAGTCAAAGTCAATGAGGATCAGTTTTCCAATACCGGCTCTTGCTAAAGCAATGGCAATATTCGATCCCAGCCCACCGAGTCCGCAAACGGCAACGGTAGCTGACGAGAATTTCACCTGCAGATCTTTGCCATGCCGTTCGATCAGCGCCTGATTCCATTCTTCTCTTGTTGGTATCAGATTAGCCACCTCCCACGAAACTGACGACCTCTATGCTGTCGCCATCTTCCAAAACGGTAGCATCGTACTGGGATTTAAAAACAATATCGCCATTACGCTCTACTGCGATCCGCTTGGGATCATAGTTTGTTGTGGACAGATATTCTGTGACTGTTTTTCCTGCAATATCTAATTCCATGCCGTTTACCTTTACCATATAAACACCTCCAAAACAACAAAAAGGAAGTTACCGATTTGGTAACTTCCTTAAATAGCATTCGTTTTCCCAATACTTGTATATCAGGCATCCCTACGTTGGCATTATCCAAATCAGGTTCTCGGTCGAAGGTCACACCTTCCTCTCAGCCTGTAATACAAGCTCCCGCATATTTTATTGTTCTTGTATTATATACCTATTCCACGAAAAAAGCAATAGTTAGAAAAAGTTGCTAGGGTATGTATTTTATACCCGAAATTGCCAATCATTGCAACCGTGGGCAAAGAGCGTCCTTTATGCAAGGACGATTATATTTTATCTCGTTTTTTTGTTTTTCTTGTCGCTGCCCAGGTAATTAGCATAGTGATCGTGCCGATCACAAGGTATGCAGCCGAGTATACGATCGGGAAAGCGGTTTCGTAGGTAAAGGTGGAAAACACCCAGAACAGTGC
>JAZOSG010000133.1:0-3488 GCA_045657005.1 Faecousia sp. | reverse complement strand
AAACCACTATGGTATCGCAGGTTACTATGCAAAGATGGCATGCAAAGAGGGGCTCATAGGTATGTCTATGACCAACTCGGAAGCAATTATGGTTCCAACCTTCGGAAAGAAGGCTATGCTCGGTAGCAATCCTATAGCTATTGCAATGCCTGCAGAGCCCTATGATTTCTTCTTTGATGCTTCCACCACCGTGGTCACCCGCGGCAAGCTGGAGGTCTACAACAAGAAGGGCGAGCCTCTGCACGACGGTTGGGCGCTGGATAAGGACGGCAAGCCCTCCAATGACGCGGCAGATGTGCTGGATAACATTGCTGCCAAGAACGGCGGTGGCATCATGCCCCTGGGCGGCAGCACCGAGGATACCGGCAGCCATAAGGGCTACGGCTGGGCAATGGTCTGTGAGCTGTTCTCCTCTATTCTGGCAGTTGGTACGACCTCCAATAAGACCGGTTCCGGCGGTAAGGGTGGTATCTGCCATGGCTTTATGGCGATCGATCCTGCCATTTTCGGCGATGCCCAGGCGATCAAGGATCACCTGTCCGGTTACCTGGCTGAGCTGCGCAACTCTCCCAAGGCAGAGGGTCAGACCCGGATCTATACCCACGGTGAGAAGGAAGTGGAGGCAGAAAAGTGCCTGATGGAAAACGGCATCCCTGTAAACGACAATACCATGGTGGAGGTTTACGAGATGTGCCAGTACCTGGATATGGACTTCAGTAAATACTTTGGCGACTATGTCCCGGAAGCTTCCGAGGGCTTCAAGTCTCCTGAGACCTTTAAGTAATCAGTATTAAAAACACATCATGCGGAAAAACGGCTGTGCTGTTTTTCCGCATGTGTGGTTTTCGAAGAAAATCAGTAGTTTTGTATCGATGTTAAAATATCGATGTTAACATATTTATTTTAACAAAGTACTCGGTAATCACAATGAAAGGAGTAAATTATGGATTACGCAAAGGAATCTTTGAAAAAGCATGCCCAGTGGGGCGGCAAGATCGAAGTGATCAGCACCGTTCCTTGCAAGACCAAGGAGGATCTGTCCCTGGCATACACCCCCGGCGTTGCTCAGCCCTGTCTGGAGATCCAGAAGGATGTCAATAAGTCCTACGAGCTGACCCGTCGCCACAACCTGTGCGCGGTGATCACCGATGGCACGGCTGTTCTGGGTCTGGGTGACATCGGTCCCGAGGCAGGTATGCCAGTTATGGAGGGTAAGTGCGCGCTGTTTAAGTCCTTCGGTGATGTGGATGCGTTCCCTCTGTGTGTCAAGACCAAGGATGTAGATGAGTTTGTCAACGCGGTCTACCTGATGTCCGGCTCTTTTGGCGGCATCAACCTGGAGGATATCTCCGCACCCCGTTGCTTTGAGATCGAGCGGAAGCTGAAGGAAAAGTGCGATATTCCTATCTTCCACGATGACCAGCACGGTACTGCCGTCATTACCCTTGCAGGGCTTGTAAATGCGCTGAAGGTGGTAGGCAAGAAGAAGGAGGAGGTCAAGATCGTCACCTCCGGTGCAGGTGCTGCCGCCATCGCCATTGTTAAGCTGCTGTTGAGCGCAGGTTTTAAAAATATCATCATGACCGACCGTACCGGCGCGATCTATACTGGTCGTGAGGGACTTAACTGGATCAAGCAGGAGATGGCACAGGTCACCAATCTGCAGAAGCAGCAGGGCAAGCTTTCGGATGTGATCGTGGACGCGGATGTGTTCATCGGTGTTTCCGCTCCCGGCACTTTGACCACGGAAATGGTCAAGACCATGGCTCCCGATGCGATCATCTTCGCTTGCGCCAACCCTACTCCCGAGATATTCCCGGAGGATGCCAAGGCAGGCGGTGCGGCAGTAATCGCTACCGGTCGTTCCGATTTCCCCAACCAGATCAATAACGTTCTGGCATTTCCCGGCATTTTCCGCGGTGCCTTTGATGTAAGAGCCTCCGATATCAATGAGGAAATGAAGGTCGCCGCAGCTGAGGCACTGGCAAATCTGATCTCCGAGGACGAGCTGACTGCGGAGTACATCATCCCTGCAGCCTTCGACGAGCGTGTAGGCCCTGCAGTTGCCAAGGCAGTGGCCGAGGCAGCCCGTAATACCGGCGTTGCACGGATCTGATAATTTGGCAAAGAAACACGGCAGACAGTCATTGACTGTCTGCCGTTAAAGGTTTAGTCATCGCGAAAATCGAATAACTTGGAAGGATTGATGTGTAGAACATCGCAAATGTCAAAAACAACATCCAGAGAAACCGCACAGTCTGCCGTTTCGATCCGGCTCATATGGGTACGGCTGATGTTGAGCAGCTCTGCAAGCTGATTCTGGGAAAGACCTCGTTCCTTGCGGTAATATGCAATGTTCAAACCCAGATGTCGGTACTTCTGTGTCTGCTGTTGCTTCATATTCTCACCCCATACAAGTATACCCGTTAGATTTACTAAAAGCGACAACGCACAACACAACATTTGCAACTTGACAAGTTGCAAATGTTGGGATACAATGCAAATATCTCAATAGAGGAAATGCTGTGCCGGGGGGAGAGAAAATGTATCCGGTTATTGCTACAGCGGTGGCATTTATCAGCACCGCGGCATTTGCGCTGCTGTTTATTAAAACAGGCTGCCTGCAAAAGCTGCTTGTAAAGCTTGGCCTTAGAAAGCAGAAGGTTTCCATGAATTGGACAGCTTTCTCCTGGGAGAGCTGCCTGCGAAAAATGGAGTGTAAGGCAGATGTGGTTTTTTTGGGAGACTCACTGGTACGCGGCGGTGATTTTCACGAGCAATTCCGGGATGTAAAGATCGTCAATCTTGGCAGCTCCGGTGATACCCTGTCCGGCATGATCGGTCGGATCTCTGCTGTGCAGGCGTTGTCTCCACGGAAGGTTTTTCTGATGGGTGGGATCAACGGACTGACTGATCGAAATGTGGCGTGCTGTCTGTCTTCCTATGAGGATCTTATTTTGGAACTGGGGAAGGCGATTCCCTCAGTTCATTTGTACATCCAAAGTGTTTTGCCATTGTCTGCTGAAAAAAGCCGAAAGATCTGCAAAAATACGACCATTGAGGCGTTTAACGCAGGTGTTCATAGTATTGCCGACAGATACGGGCATACCTTTATAGATCTGTATCCGCTGTACCTGCGTGACGGTGTGCTGGCACCGGAAAAAACGGTGGACGGCATCCACTTAAAACCGGAAGCCTACGAGACTTGGTACGAGACGATTCGTCCCTACATATAAAAAAGACTGTTTCTAACCGGAAACGGTCTCAGAGTGCCAAAAAAGCCGTCAACCGTCAAAACACAAATTTGAAACAAAGGTAGATGGCATTGTATACAAGACCGTTGGGGACGGGTCTCCCGTCCCAATAAACAAGCCGAAAAAGTCTTGCTGCGCAAGGTGTTTTGACTTACTTCGCAACTCGAAGCTTACCGTACCTATGTACGCCTACAGCTTCGAGTTGCTTGTCTTGACGGCTCCTTTGACCTCTGT
>JAZOSG010000132.1:0-12187 GCA_045657005.1 Faecousia sp. | reverse complement strand
CGCCGATGACAAACTTACCGGTGGGGTTGATATGGATATTGGCAACATCCGCAATGTCAAAGCCATACTGCTTCAGCACAGGGGCGATCACGCCCTCGCGGATATAGCGGCGCAGCTCGCTGATCTCAAAATCCTCTGTGTGCATGACAGACACCACCACTGTATCGATACCCACCACATTGCCCTGCTCGTCAAACTCCACAGACACCTGGGTCTTGCCGTCAGGACGCAGCAGATCGTTGCTGGCAACACACTGGGTCAGCCGGTTGGAAAGCGCCCGGGACAGTGCCGCAGGCAGGGGCATCAGTTCCGGAGTCTGGGTGCATGCACCGCCGAACATCATGCCCTGGTCACCGGCACCGCCCACTTCATCGTTGGTGCCCATGGCGATATCGGCAGATTGGGTGTGGACCTTGCACAAGATCTCCACGGTATCGGCGCTGAAGCCGGTGTCTTCATGGGTGTAGCCAATGGAACGGATCACCTCACGGGCAACGGATGCGTAGTCCACCTGTGCCTTGGTGGTGATCTCGCCGCAGATCAGGCAGAAATTGGTGGTGACCATGACCTCGCACGCCACACGGGAGTTTTCATCCTGGGCAAGGCAGGCATCCAGAATGGCATCGGAGATGGCATCTGCCACCTTATCAGGATGTCCGCAGGTGACACATTCGGAAGTAAATAATCTTTTTTCCATATCTATTTATCCTTTCACGCAATAAAATACCGCACACCGAGGAAATCCGATGTGCGTTCTATCGAATCCTCATCTTTCGTTGCCGCCGGATTTGGCACCTTGACTTAACAGGTTGCCGGGTTTCATCGGGCCGTTCCCTCCACCACTCTTGATAAGGCTAGTATGCAGTTCGTGTCTATTCTACTATTTTTTTACGGAAAGTCAACTGTTTTTTGGGAATTCCCCGGGAAAAGTTCACAATTCCCTTATGGACTTTTCATCCAAAAGCTGATATCATATAGCCAGCTTATCAAGGAGATGAACCCTGTGAAAAATTTACGCAGCAAATTTGAGCGGTTTTGCTACAACAACCGCACCAAATGCATCCCGAACCTGATGCTTTATATCACCATCGGCAGTGCCATCGTTTACATTCTGAGCATGTTTGACCGGAGCTACACCCTGTACAATGCCCTGCGCTTTGACCGGGCGCTGATCCTACAGGGGCAGATCTGGCGGCTGTTTACCTACGCCTTTACCTACGATGCCGGGCATATTTTAGTGACCGCCATTGTTCTTTTCTGCTACTACACCCTGGGACGGGCTATGGAAAACATCTGGGGAACGCTGCGGTTTAATCTGTTTTATTTCGCCGGCATCGTGCTGATGGATGTATTCTGCCTGATCTTTGACGGCTGGGCAGATATCAGCTATCTGAACATGAGCCTGTTTTTAGGCTATGCCACACTGTATCCGGATGCCCGGTTCCTGCTGCTGTATATCATCCCGGTAAAGGCATGGATCTTTGCGCTGGTGGATCTGGCGATCACTGCGTACCAGGTGATCCTTCTGACAACTATGGGGCTGTTCCCCTACAGCCTTTTCCCTCTGGTCGCCATTGGAAACTACTTCTTGTTCTTCGGCAAGGATGTGGTCAATGTGATCCCCCTGTCCTGGCGGGCAAACGCCAGCCGGCTCTTCCGGAAAAAGCCGAAGAAAGCAGCCGGGCAAAAGCCGGTGCAATTCTATAATGCCGGCCCCTATCAGGCTTCCACCGCAACCGTCAAAGCACCCTACACCCACCGCTGTACCATCTGCGGACGGACGGACATCTCGGATCCTCAGCTGGAGTTCCGGTACTGCTCCCGGTGCAACGGCTACTTCTGCTATTGCAGTGACCACATCAGCGATCATACCCATGTGGAGTAAGTAACCACTCCCTCAGCTTAACGGCTGAGGGAGATTTTCATAGAAGGCTTAACAAATATTTTGGAATATACGGTAAGTTTGATTTAGCGATAATTGGAATTTTGTTGTCATTGCGAGGGCGTAAGCCCGTGGCAATCTCAAAATCGGCAGCTGGCACTTAGAGATTGCCACACCAGTGACAACAAAAACGAAACCGCTTGATAAACCGGAACTTAATGCAGCAAAACGGATCCCGGGTGGACGCAATGTCACTAAGTTAAGAAAATCGCTGTCATCTTGAGCGGCGCGTCAGCGGAGTCGAAAGATACGCGTCTTAAAGGTGACGGATTTCTCCATTCCGCTTCGCTCCAGTCGAAATGACAAGCTTGTTAACTTAATGACATTGTGGGTAGACAGGATCCGTTTTGTTAGTTTTTCACATTATGCTGGCAGATGGGGCTGGTCATATCCAGAGGAAGGAAGGTATAGCCGTTATTCAGTCCCCACTGGATGATCCGCTCCACCGCGTCAATGCTGAAGCCCTTGATATCGTGCTGCAGGACAATAGATACCTGCCTTTTGCTGATACCGCTTATCACATTGTAATACACCTGGTCGGCAGTTTTCGCGCCGCCGGCATCTTTACTGTCCACATTCCAGTCGAAGTACCGGAAGCCCTTATCCGTGACTGACTGGACAAGCCGGGTCATGATGCCCCGGTTATACTTGCGGCTGGTGGTATTGGAGCTGCCGCCGGGAAAGCGCAGGATCTTAGATTCCTGCCCTGTCAGATTCTTGATGATCTGCTGCATGGTATACAGATCGTTAAAGTAGGCATCCTCGCTTCTGTAGATCTGGTCAAATTTGTGGGTAGCTGAGTGAATGGCGATGGTGTGCCCCTCTGCAGCTGCCCGTTTGATGGTGTTGATATGCTTGGTATTGACCACAAAGAAGGTTGCCTTCACATTGTACTTTTTCAGAATGTCCAGCAATTCCGGCGTGCGGGGACCGGGGCCGTCATCAAAGGTCAGATAGACCACCTTGCCGTTGGGCGTGACCACCGGGGGCAGCTCTACCTTCTCCTGGGCAACCGGCTGCTTAGGCGCTTTGACCGTGACAGTCCGGGATACGGACACCAGATTCTCATAGGAATCCTTAACAGAATAGGTCAGGGTATAATTGCCGGGCTTGGAGGTGTCCACATTGCCTGTGACCGATACCTTTCCGGTCAGGTCGCCGTCGCAGTTGTCCGTAGCGGTATAGCCCGGCTCCTGGTATGCATTGCCCACATTTACCTGGACAGTGGACGCGCCCTTTAAGGCGATCTCCGGCGGAATTGGGTCATCGTAGACGATCACACGGTCAACACTTGCGCTGTTGCCGGAGGAATCGGTAGCAGTGTAGGTGATCTTCTCCCGGGTCTCTGTCCGCTGGACCGACGCGGTGATATCGCCGTCGTAGTTATCCGTGGCTAAGAAGCCTTCCTCGGCGTAGGTCTCGTTGGGGAATGTGAATTTCTCCGGGTCGGCTACCAGAGTGATCTCCGGTGCCTGGGTGTCCACAACATGCACCCGGCGATAAGCCGTTCCCACATGACCGCCGTAGGTTGCGGTATACTTCACAAGGTATGTGCCCAGGGTCTGATCATCCACCGTTTTTTCCAGCACTACCGGCACTTGCGCCACCTGGGTATGGCGGTGGGTTCCGAAAAACTGCGCGGTGGCACCCGGTTCCTCATAAGACTGACCGTATTCCATCGTCAGCTCCGATTCCCCCTCTAAGGTGATCCGGAGGGTGTAGCGGTTATCCAATTCTGTTTTCACTGACCAGCCACACAGCACAGCGGCAGCCAGCGTAACCACTGCCAGCGCGCAGGCTGACAGAATAAGCCAAAGTTTCTTTGTTTGCATAAGCAGTTACTTCCTGTAAAAAGTTCATGTAGAGTATAGCGCATTTGTGTCGAAAATGGAAGTACTTTGTAGAAAAAAGCAGAATTTTCCTTTTAAAGCGCAAACGGCACGCGAAAGCGTGCCGCTTATGCTATTATTTTCTGCGGTAGAGGCACATTTCATACCCGATCCCATTTTCCTCACCGGACTGAAGGATCTTTTGCAGCTGCCACTGTGGGTCAGCATCCAGATCAGGAAAGAAAGTATCCGACTCCGGCGTGCAGTGCACCTTTGTCACATAGGCGGTATCGCATAGGGGAAGCATTTGCCGGTAAACGCTGCCACCACCGATGACCATGGCGCGCTGTGCCGTTTTAGCAAGCAGCTCCGCCTCTTCCGCGCTGCCGCAGACCGTAAAGCCGGGGATCTCGCAGCCACTGCGTGTCAGCGCCACATTCACCCGTCCGGGCAGGGGCTTTTTGCCGGGGAAGTCCTCAATAGTGCGTCTGCCCACGATGACCATGGCACCTTTGGTTGTCTCCCGGAAAAATTTCCTGTCGGCAGACAGGGCAACCGGCTGGGTTCCATCCTTACCGATGCCCCAGTCATCATAAACTGCTACGATCAGTTCCAACGCTTCTACTCCTTTTCCAGATAGATCTGTATCGTTTACACCTCATCCGTCACGGCTTTGCCGTGCCACCTTCCCCTCAAGGGGAAGGCTTATTTAAATAGCCATAGGGATCTCAAAATCAAAGGGGTGGTACTGATAATCCTCCACCTGGAAGCTGTTCTTGGTGAAGGCATAGAAATCCGTGATATCTTTATCCAAAGTAACCTTGGGTGCCGGGTAGCCCTCACGCTCCAGCATCGCCTTGACCGCTGGAATATGACGGTCATAAATATGGCAGTCCGCGATCACATGAACCAACTCGCCTGCCTCCAAGCCGGATACCTGTGCAACCATCATCAGCAGCATGGCATACTGGCACACATTCCAGTTGTTGGCTGTGAGCATATCCTGCGAGCGCTGATTCAAAATGGCATTGAGAGTATTGCCGGAGACATTGAAGGTCATGGAATAGGCACAGGGGTACAGGTTCATCTCGTGCAGATCTTCAAAATTATAAATACTGGTCAAGATCCGACGGGACGCAGGGTTGTGCTTCAGATCAAAGAGCACTCTGTCCACCTGATCGAACATGCCTTCCTTGTACTGATGCTTGATGCCCAGCTGGTAGCCGTAGGCCTTGCCGATGGTGCCGTCCTCCCCTGCCCATTCGTCCCAGACATGGCTGCCCAAGTCCTCGATCCGGTTGGACTTTTTCTGCCAGATCCACAAAAGCTCATCCAACGCGCTTTTCCAGTAGGTACGGCGCAGGGTCATAATGGGAAATTCCTCTTTCAAATTATACCGGTTGACCACACCGAATTTTTTCACAGTGTGGGCAGGTGTGCCGTCCGCCCACTTGGGACGCACCTCCAGATCGGTATCATAAAAGCCGTTCTCCAGAATATCCCGGCATGTGGCACGGTAGATCTCGTCTGCTCTGCTCATAAAGCATCCTCCTGTTTACAGGGATTTTTTCTATTGTAGCACAACCTGCAACAAAATTCCACACAAATCGACTTTTTTCTAAGGCTGTACGCTCCGGTAGTAATCTGATGTCAAAAGCAGGTTGCTGACGCGGATATAATCACGGGATGCTTGCGCCATTTCCCCGATCCAGGCTTCGGTGACCGGCTGATCATAGAGGTTCTGAATAACAGTCGGCTCTCCCCCCGCATTCACAAGGCAGGCAACCCCTTGACTGATCCAACTGCCGTCCGGAAACAGCGCATAGCCCACATAGTCAGGATCAAAGGCATCCTGCCCCAGATAATGATATGGGCTGTCATAGCCGAGAAGGTTCAGCATCGTGGGGAGAAGATCAGAAGTGTTCAGAGTCTTGTCCACGGTCATGTCAGGACCTTCCGCCGACCAGACAAAGCAAGGTGTCTTTTCCAGCAGCAATTGCTCCTCTACCCCGGACAGGGCGTACAGCTCCTGCGTATTTTTATAGCCGTAGGTATAGTGATCGGTCATACCGATGATCACAGTATTTTCCAGCTGTCCCCGTGCTTCCAGCTCCTGCAAAAGCCGGGCAAACATATCGTCGACCAGCTTTGCTTTGACTCTGGCGCAGTCCTCCTCCTGACTTGCGTATTTTCCCCGGTACTCGGGGTACTGCTTCAGAGCGTAGTGGCTCAGCACTTCGTTATAGACATAGCTTAAATGGGCAGAACGGGTGATGATGGTATTGAAGGTCTGCCCCTGACGGAAAAACAGCTGGCTAAGCTCAGGGATATCAAACAGAAGGCAGTCGTCAAAAAGCTTATCCTCGTTGGTTTCGTAGTCTGCGTAGCAGTTATAGGCATTGTAGCCCATGGCAGGCTCGAAAACGCCGCGGCTGTAAAAATCCGGACTGTTATAATGGAATACCTCCGCAGTGTAGCCGTTGGCGGTGGCCTGAGAGGCGATGGATTGGCTGAAATCGTTGGTCACATAGTCAAACACATAATCTCCGGTGGTCGGCAGGTAGATGCCGGTATTCATACAGAACTCGGAGTTGATCGTCCGGGCTGTGCCGTAGCCGGGGGTATAGAAATTGGTAAAGTTGATCCCCTCGTCCATTAGTCGGCAGAGAGTAGGCGTATCCTCCCGGGTGATCAGCCAGTCGTCCATGGACTCCATGAGCACAAGGATCACATTTTTACCCTGGAAAATGCCGGTCATATCATTTTCCTGCGGCTCGTTCCGTTTGGAGAAATATTCATTGATCTCCTCCGTTTGCTCCGCAAGGGCACTGCGGTAGGCAGGGGTCAAGGGGTATAGCTCATGCACCCAGATGTCCCGGAGGGTCAGCTGGTATATGCCGCAGATATCATACACATTTTTGGCATCGTACATGGTATTGTAGGTCGCCCGGTAGGACGAGGACTGGGCATACTCCGAGCGGGTCCCCCAAACGCCCAAGTCCCGTAAAAAGACCAGCTCCGGCACAACAAAGAGCATCACTGCTGCCAACACTGCCGTAAGCAAATACGGAAGCCTTGGCAAAAAATCGGACGGTCCTTTGGGAAATTTCCGGATCAGCACAACACCCAGCCCGATCAGCAACACACCGCCGATCCACCAGATAGGAGGAAACGCACCCAGAACATCGCCCAGAAAATCCGCACCTTCCCCTGCGTAGAAAATATCCGAAAGCCATAGCATGCGATTAAAGACACGGTAGTAGCCGGTTTGGGCAAGGGTCCAGAATAGGTAAAAATAGTAGGTAACACCAAAGAAGATACGCCCTGCCAATCGGGGCAGCAGCACTGCCACTACTGCCAGCAGGATCGCCCAGCACGCACCGAAGGCAAAGCCAGTCAAGCTGCCGGGTGCAAGAATGAGCGCCGCCAGCACCTCGACCAAAAGATATGCCGCTGCCAGGGGCAATAGCCTCAGGAAAAAGCACCCGGCTGCCGGCTTTAACTTGTGTAAAAAGGATCTCATCTGTGACAATGCCTCCTGCAGTTAATGGTTCTTTGTTATCACAAATCCTGTGCAAAAGCAATCGCATCACTGCGATTGCAAGAAATTCTTCCCTAAGAATACCACATCCTGTAAGCCTTGTCCAGAAAAGAAAGCGGCTGTCTCAAAATGCACATGTAGGGACACCGTCCGGCGGTGTCCGGCACAAGCGTCAATAACAAAAAAGATCGGCACAAAACTGTGCCGATCTTTCCATTCCGGTCACCCGAGGACGGGTGTCCAGCAACATCTCTTTATTGGAGATATCTTACGCACTCTGCGCTAACTTCTTTAAGTATCAGTCCGGATAGGCAGACTGGGTTACTTCAAAAGGTGTTTTGATTGCATTATTCACCGCGTCTATAATGACCTCTTTGTTGCTGTCCGTAAGCTCCAGTCCCCCAGATACCCGTGTCAGGCTGATTGTCTCCAACGGCTTATCCGTCAAAACTGAATATAGCGTATAGCCTGCGATCACCTTTCCCAGTTCGCTCAGGTGGTAGGTATCTTCCGTGAGGATGTCCCCGAAATAGCTGGTTCGTGCATTTTGGATGGCAGTACCGGAGGGAATGATCGCCGCAATATCCTCTCTGGGTACCACCTTTTCCTTTGTGGTATCGACGATTGCTTGATACATTGCCATCTGGTCGGAACCAAAATTCTCTACAAAGACCTCTTGCTGAGAATCCCCCTGATATGCCCAGGTCATATTCCAGATAAATTTCGCATCAGGATTCGTTTTATTCGCATTGACATAGGTGATCAGCTGATCGATGTAGTCCTCGTAGGTATCCACAAGGGCTGCCTTCGCCGCACTTTGCTGAATAAAGATGATATCCCAATCCTCGTCCTGCAGACCTTCCAGCATAGCTACACCTTCTTTGGTGATCCACTCGCCACTGTTGTTCTTGTAATAGGTATATTCCGGATTGTTGCTGTTAGCGTTCTTTACATGCCGTTCCAAAGAGCAGGCACCAAAATACAGTCTGCCCACCACAACATCGGTGCAGCCTTCTGCCTTTGCAATGTCGTACAGAAATTGCGTGGTGTTGACACCAAAGCTGCTGGTGATCGCAAGCAGCTTCAAGGTTTTCCCCTCATCTTTCAGGAGGGTATTTTCCCCTACAGGACTATCCTGCTTTGCGCAGCCAACGCTCATCAGCATTACGGCACACAGCAGTAAACACAGCATTTTTTTCATAGTTATCTCTCCTTTAACATTTTTACAATTATCTATAATAAGCTTGACTCTACGAAATGTAAAATATATAATAACTATGTTTTTATAACCCTCAGTTATAATTAGGAGTTTAAAGATGGATCTCAATAAACTATATTATTTTTACATTGTTGCCAAGCACGAGCATGTGACCCATGCCGCTCAGGAACTGCACCTGTCTCAGCCTGCACTGACCAAGGCAGTGAAACAACTGGAAGAGGATTTGGGAACGACGCTTATCACCAGGCATCACCGTGGCATCCAGCTGACCGCATGCGGCAGATATTTGAAGACCCGGCTGGACAGTGTCTTCACGGTTATCGACCAGCTCCCGGATGAGCTATCCGCGCTGAGGCAAGAAACCACGCAGACCATCCGACTGAATGTACAGGTGGCTTCCGTTATTACCACCGATGCCATCGTGGAATATAAGGCGCTCCATAAGCATGTCAATTTTCAAGTTTTTAAGGACAAGGATTTCGAACACAGCGATATATCCATCACCACGGATTACGGTATTGCGTACACCCTGCCCCCACCGAGAAAACAAACTGTCATTGATGAGGAAATATGCATTGCCGTCCCCAGCGACAGATTCCCCGGCACAGATACTATTGATCTGAGAGCATTGGCTGGGGAAGGCTTTGTGACCACTACCTACGCCCGGTCCTTCCGTACCCTGTGCGAGGGATTTTGTTTAGTGTCCGGTTTTCGTCCCAGAATCACATTCGAAACCGATTTTCCCACCACGATCAGGAACCTGATAAATGCCGGCACCGGAATTGGGTTCTGGCCTGCCTTTTCTTTTGGGGCGGTCTCACCAAACATGCGCCTGCTCCATGTCCGTCAGCCCATCTGCCGTCGCCGGTTGATCCTTAGTCTACATAGTGATCCATCCTCAGAATTTGCAGCAGACTTCTACAATTATCTGATCGACTATATGCAAAAGCAAAAAGAAAGCCTCGGCTGAGGCTTTCTTTTTTATCACAAGAACTGACGGATATCGATGGTCAGCTGCTCCTCCAGATTGATCAGCCGCTTGGCAATATCCTTGGAGACCTCGTCTGCCGCTTCATACTGATTCAGGTAGCGGTTCAGGGATTTAACGCCCATATTGCAGCCATCCGTCATCAGGTCTGCAATGGTAGCATCCGATTCATCCATCCCCAGTTTGACATTGGTCTTCATCCAGGACATGCCCTTTGCGATGGGATTGGGATCTTTTCCCTCATCGCTGTATTTGGTCAGCAGCTGCTGGATCTCTGTATTGAGTTTATCGTGCTCCGCCTTGCAATCTGTCAGGTACTTTTTCAGCTTGTCGGACCGGACATGCTCCAGAACATCGTCAATGGACGCTGTTCCCATTTTTACCCCTGCATCGCACTCCCGGAGCAGCTTTATGGTATCGCTTTCGATCATAGTGTTTCCCTTCCTTTCCATGTGGTAAGGAAAGTATTCCCCATTTTTGAGAAAAGAAAACAGCATAGCCAAAGCTGCTTACAGAATAGGGGCAAAGGTTTCCACTGCTTCCTTTGCGATGCGGATCTCCTCATCGGAAACAGGCGCGTCAAAGTCCCGATAGCTATCCTCAGCCACAGACTTTCCGGTGAGCATCCGCAGCCACAGAAGTGCCAAAGCGTAGCGACCAAGACCCAGGCTTGCATGGAAGGTATCCCGCTGCACTTTTTCAATGCCCCGATCCAGCAGCTCCATAAACAGCTTGCCGGAGGGGATGATGCCGTCCGTTCCCAGGGTCTCGTGGCACTGGGCATAGGCTTGCTCAATGTCAGCAAACATTGCCTTTGCCGTTTCGTAGCCCATATTGGCAAGTTTCTCGCTGCCGTCCTCATATGCCCAGGTCTGGTGGATCAGGATCTTCGCCTTGGGCTGGCAGGTCTTTATGTAATCGTAAAGCTCCTCGGCATAGGGAGTGTAGGTATCCGGCTTGGGACTGAGATAACTTGCCTGCTGAATGGTGACCACATCCCAGTGACCGCTGAGCAGCGCCTCAGAAATCGAGGTCTTGAAGCCGGTAGCGTAGCCATTGTAATAAAGATCATATGCTTCCTTATCACCAAGCATATTACGGTAGTGCAACTCCAGAGGGCAGCCGCCGATGTACAGGCACGCCACCTGAAGATTTTCTCCGTTGGCGCGGGCAAGCTGATGCAGGTAACGGGTGGCATCTACGCCAAAGCTGTTAGCGATCAATAATACTCTCATAACTCAATCCTCCATAAATATGGCGCCGCTGTAGGTATGGATGCAGTCGCCATCTAAATACAGTTTCTTTAATTTCCGCTGCAGGCTGGTATCTTCGGGCAGATCCTGCAAGTTCTCCGGTTTTCTGACAAACACAAAGCTGAATACCGCGCTGCCGCCGGCATCCTTCATGGGAAATCTGGTAAAGCACTCTCCAAACTGGGTGATCCGGGATTGGTCACCCTGGATCTGTCTCAGCCTGGGATTCAGCAGCCAGGAAGCGCAGAACACCCCGTTACTTACACCGTATTCCGGGAATCGTTCATGGACCATCTGTAAGGCAGCTTTGCAAGCGTGCATCGTCGCGTCTGTGGAAACATCGGCGTTTCGGGGGATATGCATGCCCAGGCAATACTCACCGGGTCTTGCGGTACACTGCCAGCTCTTCTTGGGATACGCAGTGCTTTCACGACTGACCACATTGTCGATACAGCTGTGACCGTAGAAATTCTCCGCATCCTCAGAAAATTCAGCGGTGAAAGCGTCTTCCGGATCCTCATAGTTTTTGGAGCCCAGGACCATGGAGCCGTCCCGGCAGAAGGTGCTCTTCATCAGCGGAACGATCTGCTTTGTTTCCCGATTGCGCAGCCACAGTGCCTGGGGTGGGAACTTGCGCACCTCAAACCAAAACCCAGCCACCTTAAAGATCAGAGCACGGCAATATAAATTCAGCCAATGGAAGTAGGTTTTATTGATGGCAGGTCTTCCGATCTGCCTTTGAACGATCCGCATGCCGCCCTTGTAGGCATTGCGGGCATCCGTCATTTCCTCCCAGGAAAAGCCACGTTTTTCCATTTTTGCAAAGGAATCGGGGATCATTGGCATCATGATGTGCAGCATCATAAGATCCATCACAGGTCTTCCGTCCAAAGCCGGCACCGGCAGCTTGCAGGCGGTTGCCATGTCGCTGTCTTTATGGAACTGCGCCGCCGCTCTGATCCAAGCATTCAGATCTTCGTCAGCATTGATCTGCCGGGCAGTCTGCTTTACCAAATCGTAAAACTCTTCAAACAGGTCGTACTCCGTCTGCAAGCTGTCGATCAGCGAAAGATCGCAAGCAGGGGCAGTGCAACACTTTTGCTCCCGATAGACCTTTTCCAGTTCAGGAGGATACTCACCAAGACCCAGCCTGTCAGCAAGCTGCCGCAGCTCTGTTCTGTTATCACACATGCTCGTCGCACTTCCTTATCAACAAGTATTCCGATTATACTACCGAATCCATAAAAGCGCAAGTCCCGAATGTAAATAATCCCCAGCCCAAACGGACAGGAGATAGCGGAGCAGCAGGGATTCGTTCGCATTTTCGCCCTTGGAGAAAATTAAGGTTTCACCGCGTCCAGCCGGCGGCGAACAAGCTGCCACCCGCAGCTTGGGTTTGGTTGTTTGGATCCCTC
>JAZOSG010000131.1:0-2219 GCA_045657005.1 Faecousia sp. | reverse complement strand
TCGCGGGAGACCGCAGACCATTTCGCAAACTCACCGAAAACGGCGGATCACTAACCTCAAGCGGCGCTGTTCAAAAGCATTGCAGCTTGCTTTCGCTAAGTGACCACGTATACGAGAAACCATCCGTTCGTCTGCACCCTGACGGGCTTGATTTACGGGGTTTCTCAGTAACTCCCCTGACTTTCGGTTCAGACAATTTGAACACCTATCCCGACGAACGAAGTGAGTCGCTGGAAGGTGTCATGCAACCGATTCCCCGAAGCGAAGCGAGGTTGGAATCGTCTGCTGCTTCATTATTTTCACGGGATTGGATACCCCGTGAAAATTCTGCGGTCTCATAATCCATTTTACCGCTTGGGTCTTGATGACCTGTTATGAAGTGACCTTTGTCAAGGGGTAAAATGATATTTTTTTCATTTCCCTGACGATCACATTTGTATAATTTGTCAGCATCTGTAAGGAGCCCTGATTTAACAGTTCCCGGCATGTGGCCACTCTGTTATTCGTGGATTGGTTACCGACAGGCTAATGGTTCCGCCGTGAACTCTGCGATCTAAAAGCGTGGATCACCAAAGTGCCAACATAGAGTTGACGCAGATAGTTCGAACCTTACAGTGATCACAGCTCCTTGCAGATACTGACAGATATTCGGTTGTTATTGTTCCGGCAGCAAGCTGCAGTTTACTGCTGATTGCTGCTTAGGTGCGAATTACATCTGGGACGGATGGCTGTCAAGGGCCGCGCAGCGGTTTATTTTACCCTTGACTGACAGCCGGCACTGATGTATCTGCTGCGGAGCTGATGCTGATGTTGCCAGTCATCATGCCCCAAACAAAACATGCAAGCTCACGAGCTACAGCGGCAACCGCTACATTTTTCTTCTTCCCGTGGCGGATCATCTTGTAGTACTTGCTCCGTAGCCGTGTATTCGCTTTATCGGCATAGGCTATGACATCAGCTGACTGACCGCTTTGCCTGGAACGAAGTTCTTTGGACTTATGTCCGATGGCTCCTTTACAGATTCCTTTTGCTGCTTCGATCAGAAGGCAGCGCAGATGGGTGTTTCCGGCTTTGGAAATTCCAAGCCGGTTCACATTTGTCGAGCTGGAACGCTCACCGGGTGCCAGACCAAGAAATGCCGCATAGGTGTTTCCTTTTCCAAAACGCTTAAAGTCACCTGTTTCTACGATCAGAGACAACGCTGTGTGTGTTCGGATCCCCAGGAAACATCCCAGCTTTTGTGCGTTTTCCTGGTAACGTGCTTCTGCAGCAATCTCTTCGATCCGTTTGTCGTAACGCTCAATCTTCGCTTCCTGTTCTTCATAGGAAGCCATGTATTCGTTCAGCGTTTCGCGATACATCGGATCAAGCTCCAGCTTGTTAAGCCAGGTGATATGTTTATTGGTCCATTTGGTTCCAGCATACTGATAGCCATGTCTGAGAACAAATGCATTGATCTGCTGCTTCAGCTTCTTCAGTGCCAGCTTATGGTCATCCCTCATCCGGAGATACTCTTTGACAGCATCATCTTCTCCGGTAGGAATATAAACTGGGTGATATCCACCGTAGCATAGGCACTGTGCAATCAGACGAGCATCTCGCTTATCCGTTTTGATCCGCTGTCCCTGCTGGGTAAGCATGGTCGTCGGTGCAAGGATGACACATTTGATCCCGGCTCCTGTGAGTTGGTGATAAAGGGTATAGCCGAGGCAGCCAGCCTCATAGCCGCATTCGATAGAATAATCATCGTAGAAGCCAAGTTTCAATTTCAGAGATTCAATAAAGCAAATGACTTCTTTGTAGTCTGGAGCAACCTGAATTTCTCCAAATACTCGGTCTTCTGCACCAATAGTGGGTTCCATTGCACATAAAGTGTAGTTTGTACTATGGACATCCATTCCGATTTTGATTATTCTATTCATAGGTGACCTCCTTTTGTATGCGGTAATCCCTGTTACCATTGATCTTATCAATCATCAGTATACAGGTAAATCCACGTTGCTACAAATGTGAGGTCACTTCATATTATCTAAATAAGCGGAATGGACAGGTCGTCGGAATAAGGGATCTCCACCGGATTTCCAGGCGAGCGGAAATCCATTCTATAAATCCCCCAAAATACCGCCAATCTCAATAGAGGCTGTTTACGGGAACATAAATTTCAAGTCCGTTGCAGGATACGATGATCTCGACGCGGCCTCTTTCCCAGGCTTTTATTA
>JAZOSG010000130.1:0-8117 GCA_045657005.1 Faecousia sp. | reverse complement strand
GCCCTTCTTGTCGAAAGACCAGGAAACACAGCCGGAAGCGCCCAAATTGCCGCCAAATTTATCAAAATGGTGACGCATGGAGCCTGCGGTACGGTTACGGTTGTCGGTCATGGTCTCAACGATGACGGCAACACCGCCGGGGCCGTAGCCTTCGTAGGTGATGGACTCGTAGTTATCGCCGCCGCCAGCGCCGGATGCCTTCTCCAGGCAGCGCTTGATGTTGTCGTTGGGCATGTTGGCAGCCTTTGCCTTGGTGATGACGGTGGCCAGACGGGAGTTGTTAGCGGGATCGGTGATACCGCCGCCTTCCTTAACTGCTACGATCAGCTCCTTGGCGATCTTGGTAAATGCAGCAGCACGCTTAGCGTCCTGTGCACCCTTGGTTTTCTGAATGTTATGCCACTTGGAATGTCCGGACATATTGATCTTCCCTTCTGTTTATGCAAAATCTTGAAACATTTTAGCACAAAGTAAATACAAAATCAACTGTTATCAGAAGAATTTTGCACAGTCCATGTGCCAGGCGGACATAGCAACGGTGATTTCCGGAAATGCCTGCCGCAGCTGCTGAGCAAGGTACACGCAAACCGGGTTTTCTGTGTGGAAATGACCGGCGTCGATCAGGTTAAGGCCATAATTTCTGGCATCCCAAAATTGATTGTACCGAACATCCGCAGTCACAAAGGTGTCACAGCCTGCCTTTACAGCCTGCAGCATCTCTCCTGCGCAGGCACCGCCGCCTACAGCGACCTTGTGTACCGGGCTTCCGGTGTCCACATACCGCAGACCCTCACACCCCAGCTGCTGCTTTACATGGCCGAGAAAGTCAGAAAGCTTACACGGTTCGGTAGTCTCTCCCATTCGCAGCAGTCCCCATGGGCGGCCATGGTCGTCCACGCCCCGGGGATTGATGACCTGTATATTTTCCAGTCCCAGCTTTGCTGCCAGAATATCGTTGACACCGCCGGGTGCGCAGTCCAGATTGGTGTGGGCGTTGATGCAGGCGATGTTATTTTCGATCAGGAACAGAGTGTTGCGGCCCTGTTCGTCCTGGTCGGTGACAAAGCCGGGAGTCCAGATCAGTGCGTGATGGGTCACCAGCAGCTCTGCCTCCATTTCCAGGGCCTCCTCGCAGACGTCCCGGAAAGGATCCAGTGCCACCAGAATCTTGGTGACCGGACGGTCAAGCCGTCCGCAGTTCAGTCCCACATGATCCCAGTGCTCCTTCATTTCCTCAGGGGCAAGGGTCTGAATAAAAGCTAAAATATCAGCAACGGTTGTCATGATGTTCCTCCTTCAGCCAGTCAAGGGCAGGATCGTTTTCCAGTTCCGTTAGCGCTGCCTGCATTTCGGGGTCGGCTTGCTCTTTGCGCCCTGTGATCACTCTGCGCAGACGGAACAAAACATCCCGGTAGTATTCCGGCAGCTCCGGTGTTGGGTTAATGAGAAGTGCAGGGGGGAAGTATTTCTGTCCCACAGTCAGCCGCGGCGCGTCCGGATCCCATTGTACCAACATGACAGTATAGAGAAAACGGCCATCCCGCAGAACCGTTTCCAGTTTTATATCAAAGCCGGTATCAGATAGATATTTCCGCAGCATGGGGGTACGGGACTGACACTGTAGTATCAGCCGGTAACAGCTTTTCTTTAGCCAAGGCGCACCGTTTAAAATAGAGATCATGGTGTCAGCACCCATTCCGGCGCAGACCAAAGTGTCAAAATCTCTTGGGATGTTTTTTGCGCCGTCAGAAAGGTAAAAGCTTATCCGATCCCGAACGCCAAATTTCTCGGCATTGCGCATTGCGCTTTGCAGCGGCATTTCGTTTATATCGGCTGCAATGACAGAATCGGCGATTCCTTCTTTTAGCAGATGGATGCCCAGATAGCCGTGATCACAGCCAATGTCCGCCACCCGGTCACCGGGAGCGACAAATCCGCAGCAGACCTGCAGCCGTTTGGAAAGGGGCAGATTCATTCGATACCTCCAAAAAAGCTGCCATCCCGGCAAACGGGATGGCAGTGTACCGGTTTGTTAGGCCTTGTTTGCCTGGTCGGCCTCGTAAGCCTCCAGGAAGTGATTCAGCTGTGCCAGGAAGGGCTCGCAGTCAACACCGTGAACAGCGCAGGCTTCCTCAACAGTCTCACCCCGGGAAGAGGGGCAGCCCAGGCAGTGCATGCCGATGGCAAAGAACAAAGGAGCGGCCTGAGGTGCGATATCCAGAACATCGCCGATGATGGTATTTTTTTCGATTTTGACAGCCATAATATGACCTCCTATAACATTTCTCCCAGTATTATAACCGCATGTAACGAAAAAAACAAGAGGGAATATTCGAATCATTGACGAACCAGAACACAGATGATAGAATACCCAATGATACCTAAATGAGGAGACGGTGTAGTAATGAGAAAGTTTTGCGCAAAGCCGTTTGAGGAGCTGTCAGCCGCGCAGGTCTATGAGATATTAAAATCCAGAGCCGAGATATTCATGCTGGAGCAAAATATCCGCTGTCTGGACATGGATGATGTGGACTACCGAAGTGTACACTGCTTTCTGGAAGAAAATGGTAGAGTGGTTGCGTACTTGCGGGCCTTTTACAGCGACGAAGATAGAAACACCGTGCAGCTTGGCAGAGTTCTGAGCCTGAATCATGGAGAAGGTTTGGGGATGGAATTGATGGAAAAGAGCTTGGAATACATAAAGTGCCATATGCCCTGCCGGGAGCTGACTCTTCATTCCCAGGCATATGTAAGCGGTTTTTATGAGAAGTTCGGATTTAAAGCTGTGTCAGAGCCGTTCCTGGAGGAAGGGATCTGGCATGTATCCATGACGCTGCAGATATAAGAAGGGAAATGGACGGCATATGTCTCAAAAGAAAAAGCGTATTATGATCGGTCTGGTAAGTATGTGCCTGATCTTGATGATTATTTTGCCTCTAAATGTCGGTATTTCCGGGGAACCGTTAGATGCAGGCGGTGCGATATGCATCAGTTTTGATAAGTGGGACATGCTGCGGGCAGACAAACTTATCATCGGTTTTGATGGGGAAACCTATACAGTAACAGACCCTGGGTTTATTCGGGTATTTTCCAAAGAAACCCTTGCCGGAACGCATACCGAGTATTGCTGTTCCAACCTGAATGAGGGGTGGGTAGAAGTCTATCGGGGCGACCGCATGGTACGCCGTATGCGCTATATCGCAAACCACGAAGCCTTCGCCTACGAAGCAGATATTACCCATTGGGTGCTGTTTGGCAAAGAGGGACATGCTTTTCTGTCCAGAGATACATGGGAAAAGCTACAAGAAATCATTGGAACATCCTGAAAAGTACGCCGGAAGGGCCGCGTTGCTCTGCGCTGCCTGTGGCAGATGAAGCAGAGCATAAGTGTGTGAAGCGGTCTGAGTGCAACGCAGGCGTACCGTCGCCAAGGCGCACACAGAATACTGCAAACGGGACTCGGTTGCATTTTAGGAGCAAGCCGGAAGGGACTTATAGAAAAAATCTCCGCACTGGAAGGCATTGTGATCAATGACTCCCACCAAGCGCCCCATATCCTCAGCCTGTCTATCCCCGGCATCCCGACTCAGAATATCATCAACCTTTTACAGAAAGTGATATCTTAACAAGAACTAAATAAATAACGTCCTCGCCATTCCGGCGAGGACGTTACTTGTTTTTAAGACAGGGAAGCAGTTCCTATTTTAATAGCAAAACAGCAACAAATGCCAATATCACACCCACAACGCAACGTGCTGTGATCTTTTCCTTAAAAAAGAGCGAGGACATGAGAGTGCTAAGTATCAGTCCACCCGCCTGACTTATAGGATATATGACTGTCGCAGGCAAGAAGTTATTTGCCATTGCCTTAAAATAAGAATTTATGAATAAACAAATTGACATGATCATAACAGGACATATCGTTTGCTTCAGCAATACCTTTTTGTCAAAAGGTTCGTTTTTATAAGAAAAGCAGGACAACAGGCTTAAACCAATTGCAGACAGTGTGTAGGTTATAAGATTCAGAACAGATATACTGCTTGCTGAGTAATGTGTAAACATTTTAAGAGAAAAGTCATAAAGTCCGCTGGAAACACCGCACAAAGCAAGCAAGACGATTGCTTTTAAACGAAGTTTTCCTTTTATGGAGGCACTGTAAGATGCCATGATCAGTACCGATACGACAAGAATAACAATTGCAGCGAGCTGTCTTGGAAGGACCTTCTCCTTGAACAAAAGAAAGCTGCATATTACCGCAATTACCACTCCAAACATTTGCGCAACGCTGATCAGCATAAAAGCTCCATGGCGAATCGCCAGCATCCACGTCACAAGAAAGACTGACATGAACACTCCGGAAAGGGCTCCGCAAAATAAAGCATTCCAATCCAGAACAAAACTGTTACGAAACACCTCAAGAAAAAGCGAAACAAGACTTATCGGTATACAAATAAGCATCCTTATAGAATTTACATATGCCGACTGACCGTGGGTGGTAACTCTACCACTTATCTTTTTACCCACAAACCCCTTCGACGCGCCTGCCAGCATAGCAATTAGAACGCACAAATAGCCCATAACTGCACTCCATATTCCTTAATCGTCAATCAACACCAACATTTGTGCAGGACTTTCTCCCGTGGGAAGCTGGATTTGCCGATTATATGTTGTATAAGTCTTGCCGCTGAACAGCTCGCTGCAAGTGCAATCCTTAGGCAAGGTAACAACCGTTACCGCATCCTTCGTATTATACACACCAACAAATCCGCTGTTTACATAGGTGGCAACTCCGTCTTCCGCATAGATGTGTACACCTGATTCACGGGCGATCTCCCGCAGCACATTGCTGGACAGATTTCCCAACGCACTGTAGTATACGGTACATTCGGGAAGGCTTTTCTTTGCCAGGGCGCACTGTCCGCTTATCGCAAAAGTGCCCAGCTTTTCAGCCTCTTCATCCTGCACATACATAGTCGGAGCTTTCGACTCTTCATAACCGTAGGAGGACTTCATAGCGTTGACAGCAATTTCATCATTGTCCAAAATACCGATCTTCATTTCCGCCATCTTGCTGACCCGTTCCAAAGACAGGTCATCATCGCCCGCATAATCGCAAGCGCCGATAAAGAGCAGGCTCTTGCCGCTGCTTTTTAAGGTTTTGTTAATGTACGCTCTCTGTTCCTCAGTAAGGTACAGCGCATCCAAAAACACATACAGCTTATATTGCTCCGGATCTACACGATCAATATCATTTAGTGAATACAGATCATAGGGCGCACCCATACGTGCTAATTCGTTCCGCTGATTGCAAATCAGTTCCGTATTCAGATTTGACATTTTATTCACATAATAAAGGCTTTCACAGCTGACAAAAACAGCGATCTGGCTGGCAGAGCGGCGGGGTTTGCCAAGAAGCTTCGCAGAGCTTGCGGCAATCCTCTTGACCTCTTCCATCAAGGTATCATCATAATACCAGCCCTCCAGCATATCGAACCACCACATACCGCATCTACGCGCCATGCGTTGCATGAATTCTCTGCGGATGCCATGAATCGTCTTTTCACGAGTATCCAGTAGATCTTTGCGGTAAATGCTCAGCCTTCCCATAGCCTCCGCCGCATCATTTTCACCGCTGATCCGCCGCGGATTGTCTTTCAGATGGGGTACTGTACACGTCATGTGGTCAAAGGAATCAAAATACATTTTTCCGTTTAATTCCAGCGAGTCGCTCAGAACCATAAGGGCGCTGGCATCATCATAACCGCGGAACTGATAGGAAGAAGGTGTCGCAATCAAGTCAACATCCGGGTTTCTGTAGACCTTATCGTTGGCAAGATGCCCGCGATTCCACATAGATTTCCCCTTAAGTTCCATGATGTAACCAAAGAAAACACCCACCAGTTTCTTGTGCTGTAGTTCCTCCTGGGCGGCGTGACAAAAATACAGCACTGTATCTGCGATCAAATCCGAATGAAAACGACGGTAATCGATCAGTTTCCCATCCCGGACAGGGTCCAAAAACACCTTTTCCCCAGGTTGCTCCAGCATCTCCAGGTCAGGAATCACGGTCTCGGGGTCATTTCTGTATTTCCGGTAGGCTTCCAGTTTAATGGGGTGAGAAGCCTCATAGTCCTTTTCACTAAACCATTCCGTTGTGAATCCGCCTAACAGGAAATAGCCAAGCACGCGGTCATCATGGTACTCCTCCACATGGCGGATCAAAGCTTTTAAGTACTCTGCGGTATCCTTGCGCCACTTTTCATCCGCAGCGACTTGAGAAAGATGAGTGAACGAATTGGCGCGTCCGGGATTTTGATCCAACCACCACTGGCGGGAATCCAAGTGGACATTAATAAACACATATGCATCCGGTGCATTATCTGCAAACAGTTTGATCTGTCTGTCCAGAGACTCAAAACGATAGTCCCCGTCACCGAACCAAGTCTCACCATACTGGGAATAAGGTACACTCAAGGCAGAGATTAAGCCGGAAACAAATACATGAAATATCCGTACACCTGCCTTGTAGAAATCTGAAACATTATTGGCCGTAGGGCGAAAGGACTTAAATGCCAGCGTATCGATGATCTCGCCGTTAACAGTGATATAGGGGGTGCCATTTTTCTTAATAATTTGTGTTCTCATAAGGATTCCCTTTCATTTTTTGTACATGATATCACACAGAAAATCAGTCAACAATGCAGATTTTAAAAAAAGCATTTCATTTTTCGGTCATTTATGATATAATCCATGCGGTGATGATTATGGATCTGCAAGCATTCAAAGCATTCTTCTACTCTGATTTCAACATCAACAGTATTTACGCTGTACGACAGAGGTGGACTCCAGAACTGCCGGGCGCAAATCTGCTCGAGACGCCGCGCCGCAGCTATGGTTTTTTGCTGCTGACAGATTATCCCGCCACCTTTACATTTCCTGACAATCACAGTATTTCCGCCGAGGCAGGAGATGTAATGCTTCTGCCACGGGACGCTCGCTACACGGTCAACTTTCATATTCCACCCGGAAAGGCTGCGCACCCTATGCTGCTTAACTGCCGTTTATTCTATCCGGATGGCACAGAACCGGCACTGGATTTTTCCGTCACCCGTCTTTGTAAGGATGATGGCACATTGCTGCCACTATTTACAGAGGCAGCCGCTCTGTATATCGGTGCCCATCCTGCGCAGCTAAAATCTGCTGTCTACCGGCTTCTGAGTGTGCTATTTCCTATTAACCGGGAAGACGATTGCTGTATCGGCTATATCAACAGTCACCTTACCGAACAATTCAGCATACCTCAGCTTGCGAAGCGATGTGCGTTGAGTGAAAGTGTATTTCGTAGACGGTTTCGTCAGCTGACAGGACAGTCGCCGATTCAGTATATCAACCGGTTGAAAATAGAAAAAGCCTGTCAGCTTCTGGATAGTGGCGACATCCGTCCTACAGATATCAGCGAGTTTCTGAATTTTTACAGTGTGTCCTATTTTTACAGGGTCTTCAAAGCCATTACCGGCTGCACACCAAACGAATATCGCAATCAGCGGGGGTGACCTTCTGGTTGTTCTTATCGGTAAAGGTAATGTCAAAAGCCTAGGCAAAGCTGTCCCCGAAATAATGGGAAGTGCCTGCCTGTAGCGCCTTGCGGTCGTGCATTATACACTCGATGGTGTAAGTAGCTTCCGCACCGTTGAACTTTTCCTTATCGGTCTTCTGACCGCGGGTAACAGGCATTGCCAGCACATTTTCACAGAAGTCAGCGTAGACATTCAGCATACGCTCGGTCTCTTCCTTGGCTTCCTCGGCGGTGGCGTGCATGGTGTGACCCTCCTGCCACAGGAATTCTCTGTGACGCAGGAAGGGACGGCTGGTTTTCTCCCAACGCAGGACGCTGCACCGCTGGCGCAAAAAAATTAAACAGGATATCCCGGATGGGATATCCAGTTTAATGGTATGCAGGAAGGGCCGCGTTGCTCTGCGCTGCGTAGCTGCGAGTACGCCGGAAGGGACTCGTGCAATTGCTTTGCAATTGTAAGGTAGCCACCAGTGTTTGCACTGGTGGCAGCAATATGCCACCGGCATATTGCGATTTAGATCATTCGAGTCCTACGGTGTAT
>JAZOSG010000129.1:0-3743 GCA_045657005.1 Faecousia sp. | reverse complement strand
AGAATTGCAAGTACTCTTCTTTTCATAGTTAACCTTCTTTCCGCAAATTTGGGGTATTCCTCAACCACTGTATTATGAGGGTTATTGTTCCAAAAATCAAGGGATGTTCCATTTTTAGGGATTATTTACAAATCAATCGGTACAATTTTGTGCAAAACAGAAACGAAAAACGCATGAATTACGATAGAATTTGTAGGGACTACGCTTTATCGTTGGTGCTGCGCAAAACTGTGGTGCGTAGATCCCTCGACTACGCTCGGGATGACAGCCACGGCAGAAGATTTGAAATAGCTCTATAAACCGGAATTTTTTATAATGATATAAAAAGAGCATCCCGGGCGGGATGCTCTTTTGGGCTATTACAGGGGGTAAGCAGCCTCGTCGCAGATCAGCACCACATCGGGGTGGAACTGCAGGATAGAGGCAGGAACCTGAGGATCCACAGGACCCCAGAAGGTCTTTTTCAGGATCTCCTTCTTGTCAGCGCCGGTGACGACCATAACGATCTTCCTGGCTGCCATGATGGTGCCGATGCCCATGGTGAAGGCGGCTCTGGGAACATCGTCGATGGAATCGAAGAAGCGCTTGTTAGCATCGATGGTCATTTCCGTCAGCTTGACCTCGTGGGTCATACCGGGGAAGTATGTATCCGGCTCATTGAAGCCAATGTGACCGTCGTGACCGATACCCAGCAGCTGCAGGTCTACCCCGCCCCACTGCTCGATCTGTGCTTCATAGGCTTCACACATCGCCTGCACATCTTCGGCAAGGCCCAGAGGAACGATGGTGTTCTCGGGCTTGATGGAGATGTGGTCCAGCAAATTGTCCTGCATGAACTTGCGGTAGCTCTGGGGGTGGTCAGGGGCTAAGCCCTTGTACTCGTCCAGGTTGGCAGAACGAACCTTGGAGAAGTTGATCTTACCCTCCTTCTCACGCTTGATCAGCTCCCGGTACAGGGGCAGCGGCGTAGAACCGGTAGCAAGACCGATGACACCGGCAGGCTTGCGGTTCAGCACATCCTCGAACACATCGGCGGCAAGCTTGCCGACCTCTTCGGGATTCTTGGCAACTATAATTCTGGGATGGATCATAAATATTACCTCCTAAAGAAATTATATACAAATAATATCAATTTCAGATTGACATGTCAACTAAAAAGTTCATGTTTGATTGACATTTGTAAGTGTGCTCTGGAGATTGCCACGCCAGTGTGACCACTGGCTCGCAATGACAATGGGGATAGGGGGTTCCGCAGATTGCCACGCCGCTTTCAGCGGCTCGCAATGACAGGAAGCCCTTGCGGGACGGATGTTCCTGCCTTAAGTGTATCATAGCAATCGGAAGAAGGGTTTGTCAATCATGGGGTAATTGAATCGTGAGGGTTTCGTTCATGTCGGGGATATATAAAGCCAGGGGTTGCAGGTCGATGTGGGCATCGACCCCTACAGTGGAATGAACTGCAGCCCAGAGACCGAGGGAGTCGTCTTCCGGGGCTGGCATATGCACCAGGACGACTGCCTTTGCGCCAAGTCTTTGGGTAGCAGCCCAGGCAGAAGGGGTGGTGCAGTAAGCATAGGGGACGATCAGCACATCGGGCTTTGGGAGGTCAAGCTCTCGCCACTGGGTAGGCGCGGCATCGCCGGTAAACCAAACGCAGCTGCTTCCCTCCAGAATAAAGCTTGCATGGGGCGTATACTTCCCTGCTACGCCGATATGGCGGCTGGGGACCGGCGTGATCCTGAGATTTCCCACTGTTTTCGGCTCCATAGAGCCGTGGCAGTCCGAAGTACCAAGAATGACCCCGTTTTTCTGCAAAGCCTTTGCAGCAAAACCGGGGTCATAATGGTCTTTATGGGCATGGGTAAAGGCAACGGCATCCGGCATATTTACCGTCAGCTCTGCCTTAACTTCAGGGGGCGTTGCCGGGTAGGGCTTGACCTCCCGGCATACGCCGTCCATCAGGATCGATACGCCGTCCAGCCGCAGCAGTACGCCTGCATTGGCTGTCCGTCTGATTTCCATTTACACACTCAGCTTTGCCCGGCGGATCAGCTCTTCCTCATTGGTCTGGGTCTGGGATTCGTAACCAGCCAGGGGCACCAGCTTTTCGTTGATGGTGTCCAGGATCCAGCTTGCCTGGGGGAAGAAGAACTCGTCGAACTCGAAGGGAGGTGTGATCCAGTTACGGGCACCAACCACAACGGGAGGTGCGTCCAGATCGTCGAAGCACAGCTCGGTGATGGTCTTAGCCACATCGTTCAGGAAAGAACCTCTTGCGCAGGCATCAGACACCAGCAGCACCTTGCCGGTCTTACGGACGGACTCCAGGATCTTGGTGTAGTCCAGAGGTACCAGGGAGTGGATGTTGATCACATCGGCTTCCATGCCGTACTTCTCGCTCAGCTCCTTGACTGCGTCCATGGCGCGGTACAGGACTGCGCCGATGGTCAGGATGGTGATATCCTTACCGTCGCGGACCTTATTGGTGTCGCCGATCTCGATCTCGTAACGCTCAGCAGGTACGCCGCCCTCATGGAACTGCTCACCCACATCGTAAATTCTCTGGCTCTCGAAGAAGACCACAGGGTCGGTGCCCTTCAGGGCGCTCTCCATCAAGCCCTTTGCTTCCCAAGGTGTTGCAGGGAAGCAGACCTTCAGACCGGGGATATGGGCACACAGTGCTGTCCAGTCCTGAGAGTGCTGCGCGCCGTACTTGGAGCCGACGGAAACACGCAGGACCAGAGGCATCTTCAGGATGCCGGCGGACATGGACTGCCACTTGGACATCTGGTTGAAGATCTCGTCACCGGCGCAGCCGATGAAGTCAGCGTACATCAATTCGACCAGCGCACGACCACCGGACAGAGCATAGCCAACAGCAGTACCGACGATCGCGCCCTCAGCCAGAGGAGAGTTGAACAGTCTGCAATGGGGCAGAGCGTCCATCATGCCACGGTAGACTGCGAATGCGCCGCCCCAGTCACGGCAGTCTTCACCGTAGGCGATCAGGGTGGGATCCTCATAGAAGCGGTCGTAGATAACTTCGGATAGAGCGTCACGCAGGTTATACAGCTTCATCTTGGACACAGGCTTGCCGTCTGCGCCGATGGGGCTGCGCTCCTTGGACTTGATCTTCTTATAGCCCTCAGCCTCTTCCTTGGGAACAGTAACTTCAGGCTCACGGTCGTCCATCTTCTCAACCTTCTGGTTGGAGAACATCAGGCGCTCCACAACAGCAGGATCTGCCTTGAAATCGCAGTAGGGGCTGAACTCAGGATCAGCAGCGTACTTGCAGATCATGGTCATACGCTCAGAGGTCTCAGCCAGGATCGCGTCGACCTCTTCCTGGGTCATAACGCCAGCCTCGATCAGCTTGGCGGGATAGGTGATGATGGGGTCAACTTCCTTCCATGCATCCACTTCTTCCTTGGTACGGTAAGCGTTCTGGTCGGAAACGGAGTGGCCGGAGAAGCGGTAGGTGAGGGTTTCCAGCATGACGGGGCCCTGGCCGTTCCGCAGCAGCTCCAGCTTGCGCTCCATGGCATCGATCACTGCCAGGGGGTTGAAGCCGTCAACGGTCTCAGCATGGAACTGAGTGGGGCTGACGCCGGAAGCGATACGGGACATGCAGCCCTGACCCATGGTCTCGCCGCGGGTCTGGTCGCCCATACCGTAAGAGTTGTTGAAGATGTTGTACAGGATGGGCATGCCGTCCTTGTGGGACTCCCACAGAGTCTTGTACT
>JAZOSG010000128.1:0-7927 GCA_045657005.1 Faecousia sp. | reverse complement strand
TTCACCACGGTTCCCCCTTCCTGCAAACGCACTCCTGTTAATATATGCGCCGGAGGGTGAAAAATTAACTGAAATCGGTTGACACTTTACTTTTTTAAGGGTACAATACCAGAGTATCACGCGTCAGTAGCTCAGCTGGATAGAGCACCTCCCTCCTAAGGAGGGGGTCGGGGGTTCGAATCCCTTCTGGCGTACCAAGGAAAATCCTGTCACGTTAGTGACGGGTTTTTTCTTGTATTATTCATTCTTCAATATTCATCATTCATTATTCATTTGACAGTGACAGGATTTTTAATGAATAATGAATACTGAAATCGCTTCGCTGATGAATAATGAATAATTGCTTTTACTGTTTCTATGTGATATATTTCTTTTAGAGGTGTTTTGCTATGAAAGATAATATATTGATTGATAAATCCATTGATTTTGCTGCGAGAATTGTGAAACTCCATACATATCTAAACAAAGAAAAGAAGGAGCATATTATTTCCAAGCAAGTTGTGCGCAGTGGTACAAGCATTGGTGCAAATATCAATGAAGCTAACTACGGTCAAAGCAAGGCTGATTTTATATCAAAGCTCCATATCGCATTAAAGGAAACAGCGGAAACAGAATATTGGATTCGCTTACTTGCATTATCCGACTATCTCGACGAAGCAATGAGCAAGTCACTATTGCAGGATTGCTTGGAAATCAAGCGAATATTAATCGCATCTATTAACACAGCCAAAGAAAATAGCGACTAATATGCTATTTACCGATTGCAAAAACCGTTGATTTTTAAGGCTTTTTGCCCAAATCCTATAAGAACAATCGTACCATTAAGCAGGACATCCCATCCGGGGCATCCTGTTTAATTCAATGCAAGGAAAGAACTCCAGCACCATTCCGGTTCGGAATGGTGCTGCGGTCATCTATACATTATTGTATCTGCATAATTACCAAGTGCGCGGAGACCGGCCGGGTTCCACCTGCCAGAGGTGTGATCGTCAGTGCTGCAGCGGTCCCTTCCGGATTCCGCACTGTCAGGACAGAGCCCGTAACAGTTGTTTCCACGATCGCCATTCCGACGATTTGCGAGACTCCTGTTGCGCGACCTGCAACTGTATATGCCAGATCCTCACCATTTAAGGTCAAAATCAGCTGTCCGGCCTCAGTCACGCTTACCTGGAACAGCACCAGATAGGTGCCGATCTCTGCCAAAGTAAAGGAACTGGGCCCAGACCGAGCAATGCCGGCGCCGCTGTTGGGTCCATCCTGTGGGAAGCTAACATCCGTACCCGGTGCAACTGTTGCAGAGTTATCCGGCGGCATTAATGCAAAGAAATCTGCATAGTTCAGAATACCACCGGCAGGGCCAGCAGGACCTTGAGGACCTACAGGACCGGTTTCACCGGCAGGACCTTGAGGACCTACGGGACCGGCAACACCAGCAGGGCCTTGAGGACCGGCAGGACCAGTTTCACCGGCAGGACCCTGAGGGCCAGTGGGACCGGTTTCGCCAGCTGGGCCTTGGGGACCTACGGGACCGGCAACACCGGCAGGACCCTGAGGACCTACAGGACCAGTTTCACCGGCAGGCCCTTGAGGACCGGCAGGACCAGTGACACCAACAGGACCCTGAGGGCCAGTGGGACCGGTTTCACCTGCAGGACCCTGAGGGCCAACGGGACCGGCTTCCCCTGCAGGGCCTTGGGGACCTATAGGACCGGCGACACCGGCAGGACCTTGAGGACCGGCAGGGCCAGCAACACCTGCAGGACCCTGAGGACCTACAGGACCCGCTTCACCCGTTGGACCTTGCGGACCAACAGGGCCAGCCACACCGGCAGGGCCTTGGGGACCGGCAGGACCAGCAACACCCGCTGGACCCTGAGGACCGATGGCACCGGTTTCACCGACAGGTCCCTGAGGACCTACAGGACCGGCTACGCCTTCCGGACCTTGCGGACCTACCGGACCTCTGACACCAGGGATACCTTGGGGACCAACCGGACCTCTCGGACCAACCGGACCCTGGGGACCTGCAGGTCCCGGCGGACAATTTGTACAGCAGTAACATTGCTCCCGATTCGTGCAACCATGCTCTTTTGGATGGTAACGCTTGCATGAATTATCATCGAATTGGGAGTCACAGTTCCTGTCATCGAAGCCATTGTATCTGTTCAACATAACCCCTCCTCATATTCAGTTTGTACCATATCATACGTGTTTTCGACGCATTTTGACACAAGCAGCCAGATGATGGCTGTTCTGCCCTCTCCTTTACGGCATCGTCACATTATATGAATGAGAAGCTACAGATGTGCCTGTACACATTCCCGTCATTGCTCTGTATAATTGAGGATCACTTAAACCGGATCTAAGGCCGCCCTTCATTTTTTAAAGGTTCAATCGTCAATCTCTAAGGTGCCGGTCATAAGGATCTTCAATTTCCCTGCTTCGTCACCTTGGCTGATCTGAACATCATAGCACCGGACAGAGAACGAGATCCCGTCACCTATTTGCCACACAGAAAGGGGTATCCGGGTTGCGCAGATCTGCCAGGCACGGGGCGTGTCTGGGAAAAGCATCGCACAAAGTACATTCCTCCGGCTCCGGAATGTCAGCGCTGCACCCAGTAAACAAGAGCAGAAAAATAGCCGTAATTACTATGACCCTTTTCATTGTTGATCCTCCTTGGTGTGAAAAAGATTTATAAGATCCTTTCCTTGCTGTATGGCATACTGCATTGTTTGATATGCACAGCCTTCGTTTGTTTCCACATAGAAAACCACCAGATTGGAACAGCCAACCACACGCCGATTCCTAACTAAGAAAACATTCATCGCTTTTCTTCACCTGCATTTATTCATGAATTAAAACTAAATCTTATAGAATTATAGTTTTGCTTACCGTTTCAGTCAAGTGCATAATGTTCCAAACAGCACAGAAACTATTTAAAAAGTATAATAAATAGGTAAATTTGCTGCAAAGTGGGTGAATATTATGAGTAAGGCTGTTTCCTTTAAGAATCGTGACAGATTAATTCAATTGGGTATCGCCATAGCAACGCTAAGAAAGGTGCGCGGAATGTCGCAAGAGAAACTAGCCGAAGAAGCGAGAATTAGTCGATCTCTGCTTAGTTGCATTGAAGCCCCTGGAATTGCGCATAGCTTTTCACTGGAAGTATTATTTGATATTGCTGATGCATTGGAGGTTGATCCCGCCGACCTAATCACCGCATCCGTATTCCCCGATCAGATTCTAAAGAAAAAGCAATAAGTAAAAGATTAACACCCACCGCTTTCGGTAGGTGTTTGCAATGCTTAAACGCACGCACTCTCGCTTTGAAAGTGCGTGCATTTTTGTTTATTCTGTTATTCAAAATTTGCTTTGATCTTTGCATTTTTATTATACTTCAAACGCGATCTTATCTACATAAATACAGCAGTCGGTCATCTGGGGTTCGATACGGAACGCCGTGACCGTTCCCTTCGCCTGGGAGATATCCAGAGATAGCTCCTGCATACTTTGGGCAGGCAGCTGCACAAGACAGCTATGCTCCCCCTGGGTGGTTGTCACATACAATCGCACGCCCTTTTCCGGCTCCTCACAGTCAAGGCGCATCCGGACAGCAAAGCGGCTGTACTTCTCCGCCGGCAGCTGCAGCGCATCATGGTACACCGCAGCGCCTGTACCCGGCGCAGAGCTGACCCGGGCGATGCTGTTTTCAAAACGCACATTAAAGCCGCCCATTTTGACACCGGCGCAATCGTAGACCGTGTCAAAATCCCAACGATCGGCAATACGCCAATTGGCACGGACAGTGCGGTCCTGATCCATCAGCACCGATTCAACGATCTCGCAGGAATCTCCCTTAGTTACATCCGACCAGCCCATAAACTGATAACCCAGCCGCTTTGGCATATAGGCGGCACTGAAAACCTTCAGGGAATACTCCCCTTTCAGATAAGCAACCGGCTCCGGGATCCGGGAAACAGGCGCGTCTGTGCCAGGCTGGTAGGTCAGGGTGTACCAGGGTGTCTGTCCTGTGATCTTGATCTGGGCAGAGGCGGAAAGCTCCGGGCTGACTGTGCTTTTGGCTGTCACGGTCACTGTACCGTTATTACACGCTGTCAGGCATCCGTTCCGGTCGATCTCCGCCAGATGCGGATCGCTCACCGACCACTCCACTGTACAGTCAGCATCAAAAGGCTGTGCCGTCACTTCCAGCTGCACCGTCTCCTCCCTGCCGGAGATCTCCCGGGGGACTGACAGTGTCAAAGACTGGGGCAGGCACACCTCTACCGGGGTGATTTTCTGTTCGATCTGCGGAAGAACCGCCTCAACGATATGCTTCGCGATGGTATCGTGTCCAAAGTCTCCCGGGTGGGTGCGGAACTCGATCGCACCGGCTTTCGCCGCCTCATCGTACTCCGGGTACTGCGCCATGGCGTAGTAGGGATTTTCCCGGGACTTGCCCTTATCGTGCAGGAAGCACAGATCCACCGGCACAAAGCCATGTTCCCTAGCAAGCTCCACGCACATCGGTGTTTTTTTATTGGAAAAGGGGCAGACCACCACTGCGTCGGCAGGCTTATTTTCCGCGATCATGCCGTAAAGCACCCGGTAAAACAGGTTCAGCGACTGGGGATCTTTGGCAATGGTGTTGCCGCCGCCGATGAAAACGGAGATCAGGTTTGGGCGGAAGGTCTGCAGCTGCTGCCGCATCTGGGCGTATTCCGGGGAGTTTTCGTAGGTTTCCCGGGTGGCATCCACGGTACACAGCCGCTCATAGGTGGCGTAGTTCTCCGCGATCGCCTGCAGGCTGCAGGGAAGACTTTCCTGCAGGCGCTGCTGCACCCGATGAAAATAGTCTTTATCCGGTTCAGAGGCAGCCATGCCCCAAAAGCCCTTTGTCTGCCAGCCCTCAAAAGGACCGTGCAGCAAATAGGAATGGCCGATGGCATAGTAGCGCAAGGGATAGATATTCTGGGTCATACGCATTTCAAAAACCTCATTTTTTGTTTTGGGGACGGGCATGCCGGGTCACATTTTTAAAAAGGTACAGATCCCGGCTATGGGTCAGGCGAAAGCTGCCCTCTACCACATAGCTGCCGGCAGCGTTCTGCCAGCGCACCGATTTCAGCTGTGCCTTCATGATCCCGGTGACGATAAAGGCTGCCGCCACCGCGATCGCCAGGCAGATCAAGATCACTTCCATCGTTGCACCCCCTACAGATAAGCGGCAAGCCATGCCACAAGTCCCGAGACTGCGCCGGCAATGCCAAAGACAATAAACCACCATTTCCAGTACGCGCCCTTATCCATAGGCAGATCGCCTACCAGCTTACCGGTCTGCCCGTTCATGGCAAACAGGTAATCCTCTCCCCGGTAGTTGGTATGCAGCAGCCAGACAGGATACAGCGCGTAGCGCGCCTTATTATCCCGAAGGCGGACACTGCTGTGTTCGGGGATCACAGAGCTGTAGCCCACCACCGTCTGACGCAGCGCCTGCTCCGTACTCTCTTTGATCCGGGCGTTGGCACGCTGCGCGCTTTGCTCCGCGGAAACATCGTACTTATCCGCATAGTAGCCTGCCAGATACCCGGTCTGGAACGCCACCGCCTGAGAAAGGTCATAGGGCTCCAGCGACTCCATCAGATCGTCTGCCATTTTGGACGAGCCGTCCACCGGCACACCGGAAAACGCCAGACCGCCTGAACGCTGGATGCTGTAATGCCGGGTCTCCGTGTAGTAATGGCGGCTGTCTGCCCAGGTGCGCACCCGGGTGGCATGATACCGGGCATCCCCGTCGGCTGCCGCGTCAAAGAGCCAAAAGGGCACATACACGCCTTTGATTTCCCGGATATGGTTTTCATCCCGGAAGACCTTTGGCAGCAGGATCTTGCCGGACAGGTGCTTTTGCAGTGCATGCTCTGCCGCCTGCTTATCCAGCTTGAAGGGAATGATGCAGTCCGGGCGCAGGCTGCCTGACAGCTGCCGGGTCATGACCACAGGGTTGCCGCAAAAAGGGCAGCTGGTGGCAGCGGTGTTCACATCGGTAAGGATCTCGCCGCCGCAGGACTGGCAGACATAGGAGGCAAGGCTCTCCTGCTCCCCTTGCTGCCACTGGCTCTGCTGCTGGGTCTGCCAGGACATATCATCCTCTGCCACAGTTTTTCTGGTCTCTTCCAGCTCCTTCAGGGCATCTACCGCAAATTCCGTGTCGCAATAGGGGCATTTCAGATTTTGGGTGCCGGAGTCAAACTGCAGCGCACCGCCACAGGCAGGGCACTTATATTCCAGCGTCGTTTCCATTTATGCTTTGTCCTCTTCCCCGAAACGGTCTCCACATTCCGGACAGAATTTAGGCGGATTCTGGGGATCCTCAGGCTTCCAGCCGCACTTATCGCAGCGGTACTGGGGGACACCGGCAGGCTTCTTCGCGCCGCAGTTGGTGCAGAACTTGCCTTCGTTTACCGTGCCGCAGCCGCAGCTCCAGCCCGTAGGTCTGGGACTGCCGCACTCCGGGCAGAAATTACCGGTGGCTGCCGTGCCGCAGGCACACTTCCAGCTCTCAGGCTGGGCACTTTTTTGCTGCTGTCCCATGGCAAACAGGTTCTGGGCATTGATCCCACCCTGATTCATCGCCATTCCCATGCCAATGAAGCCATTCATCGCGCCGCCTTCGTTGGCTGCCGCTGCCTTCATGGCATCAGCCTGGGCACCTACCAGCGTTGCCGCCGCCATAGTAGGATCGCGCATAATGGCAGTACGCTGTGCCTGCTTGATCATTTCCGCGTCCTCTTCCGGCAGCGTCACCGGATTCAGCGCCACAGAGATCACACGCAGACCACGGGTCTGGCCCCACTTTTTGGACAGGGTCTCGTTCATTGCCGCCTCGATCTGGGCGTTGTGATTCGCCAGCTGATTGGGACGGATCTCCAGTGCGGACAGCTTGCCGAAGGCAGGTGCCAGGGCGCTGATAAACTCCGTCTTCAGCTGGGTCTCCAGCTCCTGACGGGTGTAGGCATGCGCCACATTGCCGCATACATTGGTATAGAACAGCAGAGGATCTGCGATCTTGTAAGAATACACACCGGAGCAGCGGACGGATACATCCACATCCAGACCGATCTTGGAATCCACCACCCGGAAAGGAATGGGATTGGGCGTGCCGAACTTATTGTCCATCAGCTCCTTGGTATTGAAATAATACACACGCTGATCCTTGCCGGTGTCGCCGCCGTATGTAAACCGCTTGCCGATGGTCTTGAAGGTATCCAGGACAGACTGACCCAAAGAGCCGGCAAAGATGCTGGGCTCTGTGGAGCTGTCGTAGGTATATTCGCCCGGTTCGGCGCAGACCTCCACCACCTTGCCCTGCTCCACGATCATCATGCACTGACCGTCCGCCACCGCGATGCCGGAGCCGTTGGAGATAATATTGTCGCTTGCTTTGGTATTGGAGGAGCGCCCGGAGATCCGCTTCTGACCCTTAACCGCCAGAATGTCGCTGTCCAGAGAATCACAGTAGAAAAATTCCTTCCACTGGTCTGCCAGGGTGCTTCCCAAGGCACCGATGCCTGCTTTGATTAAACCCATGATCATTTCTCCTTTCGGTTTTCTGGGTCTATTATAGCACTGTTGTTTCGTAAGTTCTATAGAAATTTTCAAAAAGTTGGTTGCAGCAGGATAATTTACATTTGGCAAAGCTATGGTCTTTTTGAGCAAATTTTTCCTGCCAGACAGGGCGATTTTCTTCATATTGCCGAAATGTCCTTTCACCCGGTCCTTTTTGGAGAAAAGGGTTTGAAAATCCAAAATGTGTATAGTATACTATTGGCTAACAATCCTTGACGGGAGATTTCTCATGATGAAACAGCCTTTTGGTGTCCTGCCCTCCGGGGAGCAGGCATGGTTATATACGATCCGCAGCGGA
>JAZOSG010000127.1:0-3213 GCA_045657005.1 Faecousia sp. | reverse complement strand
CGAATAATGGTGTCCTGCCTCTGACCCTTGCAGACGCTAAAATGGTTACACAGAAGTCCGCTATGCGCTATGACCGGGGTGGGGACAACCAGTACGACTCCTTATCCGCTTTGATGAAGTCTATCCGTGGCTCTGACCCGGATGCTGCCATCCATTATTTGGCGCGTTTCCTGGAAGCAGGGGATTTGCCCTCTTGTTGCCGCCGGATTTTGTGTTCTGTCTGCGAGGATGTGGGACTTGCATATCCCATGGCAATTCCCATTGTCAAAGCTTGCGTTGATGCTGCGCTGCAGTTGGGCCTGCCGGAAGCAAAATTGCCCCTTTCTGATGCGGTAATCTTCCTTGCGACCTGCCCCAAGTCCAATTCTGCTTATACAGCCTTTGCTGCAGCGGCAGAGGATGTGCGTAATGGTAAGGGCGGCGACTTCCCCAGACATCTGCAGAATAAACATGCTGACTCCCACGGTATGGAACGGGAGCAGGGCTATCTTTATCCTCACAATTTCCCCAACCATTGGGTGCAGCAGCAGTACTTGCCCGATGATTTGGTTGGTACCACTTATTATGAATATGGTTCGAATAAGACTGAGCAGGCAGCCAAGCAATATTGGCAGGTCATAAAGGGGAAAGCATGATGGATATTCAAATCGGTGATATTCTAACGATGAAAAAGGCCCATCCCTGTGGCGGGGATAAATGGGTGGTGACCCGTATCGGCGCTGACTTTAAGTTGCGGTGCATGAAATGTGGTCACGAATTGATGACCCCTCGCTTCAAAGCGGAGAAAAATATACGTTCTGTGGAGCGTCCTGAGAATCCTTCGACATAACTGACGGCAGCTGATAAAATCAGCTGCCGCTTTTTTGCGACCGGGGACAATCTGGGACACAATGGGTGCAACCGTGGCGGAACTTGCAGTCAATGGAGAGCCGTCTTGCGACGCTCTTTTTGAATTACAAACGATATACTGAAGCCATCACTTGTATGGGGGGCTTTGGTATGGATATCAGTATGGTTTTTGCGGTTTTCCTGCATTTTCTCGTGGATTTTTTGCTGATTGTAGGCGCAAACAGTGTATCAGGTTATCCGTTAGGTGCCAAAAGAGCTGCGCTTGCATCCTTAGTCGGAGCGACTTATATAGTACTCTGTTTGCTCCCTAGCTTTTGGTTTCTCAAAGGTAATATTTGGCGCATCATGGACTTGGTGTGCATCAGTCTTGCAGCGTTTGGCTGGAGTCGTGGGGCGATTCGAAGAGGTGGCTTGTTTATTCTCTTAAGTCTTGCCCTAGAGGGGGTAACGCTGGGTTTGGGGAGAGAAGGAATTTGGTCGCTTCTCATGGGCGCGGTTGCGGTGGTGCTGCTGTGTTTGTTTGGGTTTCGGGTGCATCCGGGAAAGCAACACTACGCGTCCGTTCGTATTTATCATGGGAACAAAAAGGCAGAGCTGACTGCTTTGGTGGATACCGGTAATTCCTTGCGTGATCCAGTATCCGGTGCCCCGGTACTTGTTGTGGACCATATGACGGCGGAGCAGCTACTTGGAATTACGATTGATCAGTTATCCAAACCGATTGAAACCCTTGCAAGCGGTAAGTATCAGGGGCTTCGCTTGATTCCCTATACTTCCGTGGGACAGCCTGCTGGAATGATGCTGGGTTTGCGGGTGGATCGACTGCTGATCAATGGAAAAGAGGAGAAAATGATTGTTGCTTTTGCTCCTCAACAGATTGGACGGGACAGACATTTTCAGGCGCTTGCAGGAGTGATGTTATGAGTAAATTTGTCAAATTTCTGAAATATCTTGGATTATCACCAGAGAATAGCCTTTATTATATCTGTGGGAGTGATGTGTTGCCGCCGCCCCTCAAGGGACAACAGGAGCAGGAAGCTTTGGAGGCGTTGGAGCAGGGGAATGAGGAAGCAAAAAAGTTTCTGATTGAGCATAATTTGCGTTTGGTCGTATACATTGCACGGCGGTTTGAAAGTACCGGTGTGAATCTGGAAGATTTGATCTCCATCGGCACAATTGGGTTGATTAAAGGAATCAGCACCTATCGTCGGGACAAGAATATTAAATTGGCGACCTACTGCTCGCGATGTATTGAAAATGAAATTCTAATGTTTATCCGTAAAATTGCAGGGCAGAGGGCAGAAGTATCCTTGGATGAACCCATTAATATGGACTATGATGGGAATGAACTTTTGCTCTCGGATATTTTAGGAACGGATGAAGATGTTGTCACGGGCCCGATGGAGGATGATGTGGATATCCAAATTCTACGGCAAGTGCTTGAACAACTATCGGACCGGGAGCGACAAATTGTCAATATGCGATTTGGGTTGCAAGGACAGCAGGAACTGACGCAAAAAGAAGTTGCCCTGAAAATGGGGATCTCACAATCCTATATCTCCCGATTAGAAAAGAGAATCATGTCCAGGTTGCGAAAGGAAATGCTTCGTCAGACAGCTTGCCTATGAAAATGTTCTTGAAATGAATTTTGCTGTATGGTAAGATAAGTCTATGAAAAAGTGTACAAGCGCTGACGAAGGAGAGATAAATTAGTATGGAATACAGAGTGTTAGGTAAAACAGGACTTAAGGTGTCTGCCCTCGGTTTTGGTGGTATTCCGATTCAACGGATCGATGCCCAGGGCGCAAGAGAACTGATGCATCAGGTGATGGAGGCAGGTATTAATTATATTGATTCTGCCCGTGGTTATACCGTCAGCGAGGAGTACATTGGTTATGCCATTGAAGGCATCCGTGATCAATTCATTCTTGCCACCAAGTCCATGGCGCGGGATAAAGAATCCATGGCGCGGGATGTGGATATCAGTTTAAAGAACTTTCGTACAGACTATATTGATCTGTATCAGATCCATAATCCCAATGCCTCGCAGCTGGAAACTGTATGCGCTCCCGGTGGCGCATTGGAAGCATTGCTGGAGGCAAGAGCAGCTGGAAAAATCGGACATATTGGCATTACCCTGCATTCTGCTGATGTATTCCGTCAGGCGCTTGAGTTGGATTGGGTAGAAACCGTGATGTTCCCGTATAACATCGTAGAAACTCAGGCAGAGGAGCTGATTGCTGCTTGTGCAGAGAAGAACATTGGCTTCATTTGTATGAAGCCCTTGGCCGGCGGTGCAATTGATGACGCAACCCTTGCCCTGCGATTTATCTCCCACAATTCCAATGTAACGGTCACCATTCC
>JAZOSG010000126.1:0-2802 GCA_045657005.1 Faecousia sp. | reverse complement strand
GTTCCTGGATCCCATCAAGTTCCGCTACAGCACGGAGACCATTGCCGAGGAGCAGCAGATCGATCCCGAGCAGCCTGAGCAGGCGGAGGAGCAAAAGCCCTCCCGGCAGGGACGCTCTCGTCGCCGCAGAGGGAAAAAGCCGCAGCAGGCGGCAGAAAAGCCGGCCTCCCAGCAGCCTAAAAAGGAGCAGCCTGCCTCCCAGCAACCCGGAGAAAAGACCGAGCAGGCGAAAAAGCGCCGCAGACCGCCCCGTCGCCGTAAGCCCAAGCAGAACGGTCAGGGCAATGCCGAAGGCTAAAACAGGAAATTATTGTCATTGCAAGCCGGCATAACCGGTTTGCAATGACGATTTTCTTTTAAGAATTTACACAATGTTAATTGATTTGCCTTTGCCACAGTGGTATGCTGTTTGTAAGACTTCTTAAGGAGCAATGAATATGTCTAAATTCAGTGTCAAAAAACCGCTGACAGTCTTTGTGGCGATCATCGCGGTGTTGGTTCTGGGCGTTGTGGCGTACCTGAACATGACCCCGGATCTGCTGCCCAATATGGATTTTCCCTATATCATGATCATGACCACCTATCCCGGCGCAAGCCCGGAAAAGGTGGAACAGGAGATCACCAAGCCCATGGAGCAGACCATGTCTACCCTGGAGCATATCAAGGAGGTGTCCTCCACTTCCGGCGAAAATTACAGTATGCTGATGCTGGAATTTGAGGAGGATGTGAACCTGGATACCATCGGCGTGGATATCCAGCAGAGCATCAGCGCTCTGCAAGCCGGCTGGGACGATATGGTAGGCTTGCCCTATGTGCTCAAGATCAACCCCTCTATGTTGCCGGTGGAGGTGGCGGCGGTGTCCATGGAGGGTATGGACAATGTGGCGCTGACCGCTTTTTTGGACGAGGAGCTGATGAACAAGCTGGAGGGCATCTCCGGTGTTGCCCGGGTCAGCACCTCCGGTACGGTGGTGCAGCAGCTGCATGTGGTGCTGGATCAGCAGCGGCTGAACGAAATGAATGAAAAGATCGCGCTGGCGATCAACGGAAAAATGGACGAGGCAGGCGCGGAGCTGAGCAAGGCGCAAAAAGAATTGCAGGCCGCCAAAAAGCAGCTGGAAGCCGGAAAGACCCAGCTGGATGCGGGCAAGGATGCCCTCACCGGGCAGACTTCTGCCGGTGCGGCGGAGGTCAGCTATCAGCTGACCCAGCTGGTCACAGCCAAGTCCCAGTTAGAGACCATGCTTTCTGCCCTGAAAGCCATCCAGTCCGGTCTGGATGCCCTGGAGGAGCAGGCAGGCGCTGTGGATAAAGAGCTGGAAGAGCTGAAGGCGCTGCAGGCGACGGCGCAGGAGATACAGACCCGGCAGGCGGAATTTGACGCAAAGATCGCCGCCATCCGGGAAAGCGGCAAATCCCAAGAGGAGATCGATGCCGAGATCGCCGCTTTGCAGGCAAGTCCCGAGTATCTGCTTTTGGAGGCAGACCGGGCTGCATTGGATGTCCGTTTGAAAGCCCACGGTGTCACAGCCGAGACCCTGGATGCCAGGATCCAGCTGACCCAGACGGCTCTTGCAAAGCTGGAGGAGCAGGCGCAGGAGCTGAAAAAAGCCCTGGAAGAGCAGGGCGTGGAGCTGGTGGATCTGGATGCCCAGATCGGCGAGCTGGAGAGCGGTTTGCAGCAGATGGAGGAGGGTATCCAGATGCTGAAAACCACCCAGCAGACCCTGAACAAGGCGCAGCTGGACGGCCTTTTGGAATTAAATAACGCCGCCATTGAGATGGCAGTGGGTGAGGCATCTCTGACCGCTGCCCTGACCCAGGTGGAAAGCGGCATCGACACGCTGGAGACCACCCGGGAGCAGACCCTGTCCCAGGCGGATCTGAACAATATTTTGACCATGGATATGGTCTCGACCATCCTTACCGCTCAGAATTTCTCCATGCCTGCCGGTACGGTTGAAGGCGACGGGGTCAGCTATATGGTCTCCGTGGGTGATGAGATCACCACTGCGGCGGAAATGGAAGAGCTTCTTCTGTTTGATATGGGCATGGAGGGGATCGAGCCGGTTTATTTAAAAGATGTTGCCGGGATCCTGCTGACCGATAACCGGGATGAATCCTATGCCAAGCTGAACGGGCAGGACAGTGTGGTGCTGAGCTTTGAAAAGCAGAGCACCTACGCCACTGCCGAGACCACCGATAATATCAACGCCCGGTTCCGGCAGTTGGAGGGCGAATATGAGGGGTTGCAGTTTGTATCGCTGATGAACCAGGGCGATTACATCTACATGATCGTCGAGAGTATCCTGAGCAGTCTTCTGCTGGGCGCGCTGTTTGCGGTGATCATCCTGTTTTTGTTCCTGAAGGATCTGCGGCCTACCTTTATCACCCTGTGCTCCATTCCGGTCAGTGTGATCTTTGCCATCGTTCTGATGTATTTCTCCGGCGTGACTATCAATATGATCTCCCTGTCGGGACTGGCGGTGGCAGTGGGTATGCTGGTGGATAACTCGGTGGTGGTCATCGAAAATATCTACCGGCTGCGCTCCAAAGGCGCCAATGTGATCCAGGCGGCAGTCTCCGGTGCCCGGCAGGTGGCTGGGGCGGTCACCGCCTCCACCCTGACAACGGTGTGCGTATTTTTGCCCATCGTGTTTGTCCAGGGCATCACCCGGCAGCTGTTTACGGATCTGGCACTGACCATGACCTATTCTCTGCTTGCCAGCCTGATCGTCTCTTTGACGCTGGTGCCTGCCATGGCATCGGGTATGCTGCGCAAGGAAAAGAAGACCAAGGACA
>JAZOSG010000125.1:0-9384 GCA_045657005.1 Faecousia sp. | reverse complement strand
TACCCAGGTCGATGCCCAGGTCGTTGGAGAAAAATTGAAAAGCCATTTATTTTCACCTACATATCATTTCTTATCATGCTCCGCCGCAGCCACGGCGGCAAAATAAACTTTCTCAGTCCCGGCAGTCAGCAGCATCCGGGCACACTCCGAGGCGGTAGCGCCGGTGGTCACCACATCGTCAATGAGCAGTACGCGCTTTCCGGCGACCAGTTTCCGGTCCATGACCCGGTAAGCGCCCATCACATTTGCCCTGCGCTGGGCAGCGTCCCGAAAACCGGATTGGGGAGGGGTGTGGCGGATCTTTCTCAAGATCGGTACAGCCTTGCAGCCCAGCTCCTCGCCCAGTGCCTGAGCGATCAACCGGGATTGGTCGTAGCCTCGTTTCAGCCTTCGGATCCCGGAGACAGGCACCCAGGTCAGAATGTCATATTCTTTGCTTAGAGTTTGCTGCAGCTTGGTACCCAGAAGACGGGCATATGCTTTTGCGTAATTTCGGGCAGAATAAAACTTGAATCTGTGGATGCTTCTGCGCACATCATCTTTATAATACCACAATGCGGTCCAATGTGCAATAAAAGGAATATTTCTTTTTGCCCTTTTAAATTCCGGGGCGTTTTCCCGGCAGCCGTGGCACAGATCTGTCTCGTCTTTTTTAAGCAGCTGCCGGCAAAGGATACACTTGGGAGGAAAGATAAGACGCAGCACTTAGTTGTCCTTTCCCTGCAGCCGCAGCTTCAGCCCTGTGTACCGGCGACCCACCTTTGCATTCTGGGTCATGACAGCCACCGTCTCCTCCCGGCCTACGATGATCAAAAGCTCTCTGGCACGGGTGATGGCTGTGTACAGCACACTGCGGTTGAGCAGATACTGAGAGCCGTTCCAAGCCGACAGCACCACCGCCCGGTATTCGCTGCCCTGGCTTTTGTGTACCGTCATGGCGTAGGCAGGCTCTAATTCGTTCAGCTGACTGAAATCGTAATCTGTCTGCTTGTCATCAAAAGCCACCGTCACCTGTTCCATAGAAGGGTCGATCCTTTTGATAATGCCGATGTCGCCGTTGAACATGCCGGTGCCGACCATGCTGCTGTCAGCCTTTTTCCAAAGAATGTCATAGTTGTTGCGGATCTGCATGACCCGGTCACCCTCCCGGAAGGTAAACTCGCCGAACTGCCGTTCCTGTTTCTCCGGGGAGGGGGGATTCAGGCTTGCCTGCAGCAGCTTGTTCAGGCTCAAAGTGCCGGCAAGACCTTTTTTGGTGGGGGACAGCACCTGGATCTGCTCCGGAGGGATGCCCATATTCTTTGGAAGCCGGACGGAGCACACAGAGGTAATGGTCTGCGCCACAGCGTCTTCGGACCGGGAGGGCAGGAAGAAGAAATCCTTCTTCACCTCCCGAAGCTCCGGCATTTCGCCCCGGTTGACCCGGTGGGCGTTCATCACGATCAGGCTTTGCTGTGCCTGACGGAAGATCTCGGTCAGCCGCCCGCAGGGCAATTCGCCGCTGCGCAGCATATCGTTGAAGGGAAAACCGGGGCCTACCGGCGGCAGCTGATCCGGATCGCCCACAAGGATCAGCCTTGCCTTTTCCGGTACAGCCTGCAAAAGACTGTGCAGCAGCTGGATATCCACCATGGACATTTCGTCCACGATCACAGCATCTGTCTTCAGGGGATTTTCTTCATCCCGGGCAAAGAACAGATCCCCTGTGTGGGGGTCGATACCTGCCTCCAACAGCCGATGGATGGTGGATGCCTCCTGTCCGGTGACCTCGGTCAGCCGCTTGGCGGCTCTGCCGGTGGGTGCGGCAAGGACGCAGTCAAGACCCATCTGGTCATACAAAGATAAAATGCCGTTGAGCAAGGTGGTTTTGCCGGTGCCGGGGCCGCCGGTGATCAGCAGCAGTCCGGAGGTGGCAGCCGCCCGGACAGCCTCCTCCTGCTGGGCAGAATAGGCGATGCCGCAGGACTTGGAAACGTGGCTTACCAGAGTGTTGAGCCGACGGGGCTCCGGGTAAACACTTTGTCCCAGCTCCAGCAGCCGCCGGGCGCAGTAGATCTCTGCCCGGTAAAGGCTGGGCAGATATGTAATGTCGATGCCTGCCAAGTGATCCCTAACCAGCCGCTCTGCCTCTAACAGCCGCTGAAGGCTTTCAAGTACAGTATCCGAACTGACGCTCAGCAGCTGTGCGGTGGCAGCGATCAGCTTTTCTTCAGGCAGAAAGCTATGGCCTGCGGACAGATTATAGCGCAGCTCAAACAGTACACCGGCATCCACCCGACGGGGGTCATTTCCGGCAATGCCCAGCTCGATTGCAAATTGGTCAACAGCCCCAAAGGGTGCGTCCAGCCCCTCATCCATCAGAAGATAGGGGTCGTCATAAAGCATATCGATGGTGCTCTCGCCGTAGAGCTTATAGGTCTTTACCGCCAGCTCCGCAGGCAGATGATGCAGGGCAAAAAACTCCATTAAATGGCGCATGCCCACCTGCAGCAGAAAATTCTCACCGATGGCTTTTGCTTTTGCATCGGAAATGCCGGAGACCTCCGCAAGCCGGTGCGGTTCGCGCTCCATAATATGCAGCGTATTTTCTCCGAAATGCTCTACGATCCGGGCAGCCATCCGGGGGCCGATGCCCTTGATGATGCGGCTGGAAAGATAGCCCAGAATGTCGGCACGGGTCTGGGGCATGAGCCGCTCTAGAAATTCCGCCTCAAACTGGCGGCCGTAGCCGGAATGGGTGTTCCATTTTCCGGTGACCATCAGCCGCTCGCCCACAGCAGGCCGGGGGATCGTTCCCACCACAGTGACGGTCTGTCCGTCCTGGCACTGTAGCCGCAGCACGGCATAGCCGTTGTCGTAATTCTGATATACCACGGCACCGATCGTGCCCTGTAAAACTTCCATTTCTGTCACGGTGCTGTTCGACCTTTCGTTAGTTTTTATTAGTTTACTATATTTTTTGCCGGTTGAAAAGCCCCCAGTGACATCTTTTCTGACATTTGGGGAATACTCCCGATGTAAAGATTTGGTAAAGATTTTATTTTTTTGTTGCAACCATTCCGGGTTTCTACTATAATGAATGAAAATGTATTGTAAGGGGCGGCTTTTAGTGAAGAACCTGAATCTGCTTGTGTGGCTGACCCAGCTGGGGCTGAGCGTGGCAGTTCCGCTTCTGGGATTTATCCTGTTGGCAGTCTGGCTGCATGGCAGCTGTGGCTGGGGCGGTTGGGTGATCTGGGTCGGTATCGTCCTGGGCATCGTCTTTGCCATCGACGGACTCCGGGTGTCGCTGAAAACCATGGAGCGGATGAGCCGGGAGAAAGAACCGCCGGAAACGCCGGTATCCTTCAATGAACATGACTGATCAAAGGGGAAAGAAAAATGGATTCCCGAAAAATCGTATTTAAAGAAACGGCTGTAGTTTTGGCAGGGCAGGCAATTTGCGTCGCTGCCATGCTGGGCATCTACGCGCTGCTTGGGTATTTCAGCAGGGCGGTGCTGCTGGGCGGCATCGTAGGCGCGCTGCTGGCGGTGCTGAACTTCTTTTTTATGGCAGTGGGAACCAGCCTTGCTGCCGATAAGGCAGAGCAGCAGGATGTCAAGGGCGGCAAGGCGCTGCTGCAGATCTCTATGCTGCTGCGCTATGGGGTGCTGTTTGTGGCGCTGTTTGCCTTTGCCAAAAGCGGACTGTGCGACGCCGTTGCCATGGTCCTGCCGCTGGTGTTTGTGCGGCCGATCCTGTCTTTTGGAGAATTCTTTCGTAAAAAGGGGGATGTAAGGTCTTGAATGTGGAAGTAACCGGCGCGTATATCTACTTTACGATCCCTATTTTCGGAGGGATCAACATTACCCAGACCACCGTATCCGTCCTGGTGGTGACAGTGCTTCTGGCTGTGGCGGCGTATTTTCTGGGTCGGGGACTGACCAAGCGTCCCGGAAAGCTTCAGGTGCTTACGGAAAAGGGTGTTATGATGCTGCACAACATGGTCTGTGAGACTATGGGCAGCCACAATGCCCATTGGACGCCATATATCGGCACGATCTTTCTGTCATCCATCTGCGGTTCTTTTATCGGATTGACGGGCTTTCTGCGTTCGTCTACCGCGGATCTGAGCGTACCGCTGACCTGGGCGGTGATGACCACCGGGATCATCTGGTACAACAATATTAAAAACAACGGTTTTCTCGGTTGGCTTAAGGGCTTTACCGAGCCTGTGGTGGTCATGACACCGATGAATATCATCTCTGAGATCGCCCAGCCTATCTCCATGGCGTTCCGTCATTTTGGCAATGTGGCAGGCGGCGGTGTGATCACCATGATCCTGTATACTGCTTTGAGTATGGCATCTGCTGCCCTGATCGGACTGATCTCCGGTACGGTGGTGGTTCCGATCCTGGTGCTTGCGTTGGGCGCTGCGTTGTTTATCTGGGGACGCAGAACGCAAAAGACTGCCCGCCGGATCCTTGGGATCGTATTTGCGGTGCTGGGGCTATTGGGACTTTTGGAGAATCTGGGAATCCTGGAAAATGTCCCGATCCTGCAGTTTGGCATCCCTGCGGTGCTGTCTGTTTACTTTGATTTGTTCTCCGGCTTTGTTCAGGCCTTTGTGTTCAGCCTTTTGAGCATGGTCTATATCGCCGGAGCCTGTCCGCCCCCTGAACAAAAGGAAGCGGAAAACAAAAACTAAAAACTATAAATTATATTATTGGAGGAATCAATTATGGAACATGCAATTATCAAGGCAGCTTGCGCTATCGGTGCCGGTCTGTGTATGGGAATCGGCGCTATCGGTCCTGCCATTGGTGAAGGTAATGCGGTGGGTAAGGCACTGGAGGGCATGGCACGCCAGCCGGAGGCAGCAGGTAACCTGCGTACTAATATGATCCTGGGCTGTGCTATCACAGAAACCACCGGTATCTATTCTCTGCTGATCTCTTTCCTGATCCTGTTTGCCGTGAACTAAGCCCCTTTCCGAAATTCCGAACGAAAGGAGCAAAAGCAAGTGGGATTTGAAGAATTACTGGGCGTAAACCCCTGGACGGCGCTGTTTACCCTTGCCAATACCGTTGCCTTGTTTCTGGTGATGAAGAAATACCTGTTTGGCCCTGTGATGAAGATCATTACCCAGCGCCAGCAGGAGATCGACGACCTGTACGCCGATGCCGGAAAAGACCGGCAGCAGGCGCAGCAGCTTCGTACCGAGTACCAGCAGAAGCTTGCCGCTGCCCAGCAGACCAGTGAGCAGCTGGTCAAGGAAGCAGTTGCTCGAGGACAGGCAAGACAAGAGGATATTCTCCGTCAGGCAAATGCGGAGGCAGATGCTATCCGGCAGAAGGCACAGGCGGATATTGCCCGGGAGAAGAAAAAAGCCATCAACGATGCCAAAAATGAGATCGCCGGACTGGCAGTGGACATTGCCGGTAAGGTGGTCGGACACAGCCTGGATGCGGAGGATCAGGCGTCTTTGGTGGATCAGTTTATCGAAGAATTGGGTGAGGACGCATGACAGGGATCAGTTCCGGTTACGCGCAGGCGCTGTACAGCCTTGCCAAAGAGGAAAATATTGCCGAGCAGATCCTGGAGCAGCTGAAAACGCTGGATGCGGCCTTTTCTCAGGAGCCGGACTTTTTGCGGCTTTTGGCGACCCATGATCTGAGTAAGGATGCGCGGTGCGCGATCTTAGATAGCAGTTTTCGGGGAAAGCTGCACCCTTATGTGCTGAATTTTCTAAAAATTCTGACGGAAAAGGGCTATGCCCGAAGCTTTGGTCAGTGCGTCAAAGCATACCGCCAGCAGTATAACGAGGATAACGGCATCGTCAGTGTCCTGGCTATTTCTGCCGTACCTCTGACCGATGCCCAGCAGCAAAAGCTGCGGCAAAAGCTGGAAACAGTGACGGGCAAAACCGTTGAACTGCGTACCCGGGTAGACGCTGCCTGCATGGGCGGCGTGCGTCTGGATTACGACGGAAAACGCATCGACGGAACGGTAAAAAGCCGTCTGGATGCCATCCGGGCCCAGCTGAATAATACCGTACTTTGAAAGTAGGTACACTATGGAATTAAGACCTGAAGAGATCACGAAGATCATTCGTGAGCAGATTAAAAATTATGAGGCCAGACTGGAAACCAGCGAGACCGGCACCGTCATTTTGGTGGGTGACGGCATTGCCAAGGCATCCGGTCTGGATCAGTGCATGGCAGGCGAGCTGGTGGAATTTCCCAACGGCTCTTACGGCATGGCACAAAACCTGGAAGAGGATACGGTCTCCATCGTGATCCTGGGTACTGACAGCGGTATCCGGGAGGGAGACACGGTCAAGCGTACCGGCAAGGTGGTGTCCGTCCCGGTAGGCGAGGGGATGATCGGCAGAGTCGTCAATGCCCTGGGCGAGCCTATTGATGGCAAGGGTGCTATTGAAGCGGCAGCCTACCGTCCCATTGAGACTCCTGCCCCCGGCATCATTGACCGGGAGCCTGTCAACCAGCCCTTGCAGACCGGTATCAAGGCGATCGATTCCATGATCCCCATTGGTAAGGGGCAGCGTGAGCTGATCATTGGTGACCGCCAGACCGGTAAGACCACCATCGCCACAGATACCATCCTGAACCAGAAGGGCAAGGATGTGATCTGTATTTATGTGGCGATCGGACAGAAGCGTTCTACGGTTGCTCAAATTGTTGAGGACTTGACGGTTGGCGGCGCTATGGACTATACCATCGTCGTTTCTGCCACCGCTTCCGAGTTGGCACCCATGCAGTATATCGCACCCTACTCCGGCTGCACTATGGGCGAGTACTTTATGCACCAGGGCAAGGATGTGCTGGTCATTTATGATGATCTGAGCAAGCACGCGGTGGCATACCGTGCCATCAGTCTTTTGATCCGCCGTCCTCCCGGACGGGAAGCGTATCCCGGCGATGTGTTCTATTTGCACAGCCGCCTTTTGGAGCGCGCAGCCCATATGTCCAAGGCGCTGGGCGGCGGCAGCTTGACCGCTCTGCCTATCATCGAGACCCAGGCAGGCGATGTCTCTGCCTACATTCCCACCAATCTGATCTCCATTACCGACGGACAGATCTTTTTGGAAACGGAGCTGTTTAATGCCGGTGTCATGCCTGCGGTCAACCCGGGTATTTCCGTGTCCCGTGTAGGCGGCGCGGCACAGATCAAGGCGATGAAAAAGGTGGCAGGCTCGTTAAAGCTGTTGTACTCCCAGTACCGGGTATTGCAGAGCTTTGCCCAGTTTGGCTCCGATCTGGATGCGGACACCAAGGCGCGGCTTGCCCTGGGTGAACGGATCGTAGAGGTGCTGAAACAGAGAAATAAAGCACCTGTAGAGGTTGCTCACCAGGTCTGTATCATCTATGCGGTGGTAAACGGCTACCTTAAGGATATCTCTGTGCAGCAGATCCCGGAGTTTGAGCTGCGGCTGCGGGAGTTCATGGACAACCGGTGTGAGGATGTACTCAGTACCATCCGTATGACCGGCAAGCTGGAAGAGGCGACGGAGGAAGCACTGAAAGCGGCACTTAATGAGCTGCTCAAGGAATTCCGAAAGGAGATTTAAGCGGTATGGCTGGCGTATCTGCAAAAGAGATCAAAAACCGTATCCGCAGCATGGAAGCCACCCGACAGATCACCAAGGCGATGGAAATGGTGGCATCGTCCAAGCTTCGCCGCGCCCAGGCGCAGGTGCTGTCCTCAAGACCCTATTTTGAAGCCCTGTATTCCACCATCCACGATATTGTGGATACGAACCGGGATCTTTCTTCCCCATACCTGACCCGACGCCCGGGGGAGAAGACCTTGTATGTGGTCATTGCCGGCGACCGGGGTTTGGCAGGGGGCTATAACAGCAATATTTTAAAGCTTGTCCTGTCGGAGCTTTCCGGCAAGGAGGCTGCGGTGCTGCCCATCGGCAAAAAGGCAGTGGATTTTTTCAGCACGCGGAATATCCCGGCGCTGACTGTCAATTACGCGGAGGCGGCGCAGGTTTCTCTGGGTGACTGCTTTACCGTTGCCAAGCAGCTGAGCAAGCTGTTTTTGGACGGCAGCTATGACAGGATCTGCGTGGCGTATACCAACTTTGTTTCGGTGCTTTCCCAGACACCTGCTGTTTTGCAGCTGCTGCCTTTGGTGCGGCAGACCACCGGCAGGGAAGGCTCTGTCAAAAGCGATATGGTCTACGAGCCGGACAGCGTCCAGGTGTTTGAGCAGATCATCCCTGAGTATCTGGGCGGCGTGCTGTACGGCGCGCTGTGTGAGAGCCGGGCTGCGGAGCAGGCGGCAAGGCGTACCGCTATGGATTCGGCGACCCAGAATGCCGACGAGATGATCGCGGAGCTGAGCCTTCAGTTCAACCGCGCCCGTCAGGCATCCATTACCCAGGAAATCACAGAAATCGTCGCTGGTTCTTAATGCCTGTAGGGGTCGATGCCCACATCGACCTTGTGATACAGTTTTGCGATAAGGAGTTGAATCCAATGAACAAAAATAAAGGAACAGTTACCCAGATCATGGGTCCTGTTTTGGATATCCGTTTCCCCGAGGGTGCGCTGCCTGCACTTCTGAACGCCATCGAGATCCCCCATGGGGAGAGCCGCGTTGTGGCAGAGGTGGCACAGCACATTGGCGACAATGTGGTGCGCTGTATCGCCATGAGCTCTACAGACGGTTTGCAGCGTGGCATCGATGCCATCGACACCGGTGCGCCTATCAGCGTCCCGGTGGGTGAACAGTGCCTGGGCAGAGTCTTTAATCTGCTGGGACAGACCATCGACGAGGGCGAGCAGATCCGGGACACGGAGCAGTGGCCCATCCACAGACCGGCACCGGACTACGATGAGCAGGAGCCTGCTACCGAGATCCTGGAGACTGGTATTAAGGTGGTGGACCTGATCTGCCCCTATGCCAAGGGCGGCAAGATCGGTCTGTTTGGTGGTGCCGGTGTGGGCAAGACCGTTCTGATCATGGAGCTGATCAACAATGTTGCCAAGGCACACGGCGGTATCTCCGTCTTTACCGGTGTGGGTGAGCGTACCCGCGAAGGTAATGACTTGTTGCGCGAAATGATTGAAAGCGGTGTAATGAAATATGGTGACAAGTTTACCGAAGGTATGGAACGCGGTGAGTGGAATCTTGCCGATGTTGACATGGAAAAGGTTAAAGAGTCACAAGCTACACTCGTGTTCGGTCAGATGAACGAACCTCCCGGAGCAAGAATGCGTGTAGGCCTGTCCGGACTTACCATGGCAGAGTATTTCCGGGATGTGAAGCACCAGGATGTGCTTTTGTTCATCGACAATATCTACCGCTTTACACAGGCAGGCTCGGAGGTCTCCGCACTGCTGGGCAGAATGCCCTCTGCCGTTGGCTACCAG
>JAZOSG010000124.1:0-11730 GCA_045657005.1 Faecousia sp. | reverse complement strand
TTGTCTACTTGGTTGACAAGACCGATCAGGTCAATTTTTGTCCGTCCGCAGGTTGGGCAGGAAATGATATTGACCCCCTCTTTACGAAGGCCTGCGGCTTTTAAAATGTCTTTCGCTGCGTAGACCTCTTCCACCGGATCATCAGTCAAACTCACCCGGATAGTATCGCCGATGCCATCCAGCAGTAATGCTCCGATCCCCATAGCGGATTTCATGAGTCCCATACGCACTGGGCCGGTCTCGGTCACACCAATATGCAAAGGATAATCGCACTTTTGGCGAAACAGCCGCGCTGCCGCTACCATAGTAGGCACTGTGGAGGACTTCATAGATACACAGGTATCATAGAACCCGAATTTTTCCAAAAGCTCAAGGTGCTCAAAAGCGCTTTCTACCAGTGCCTCTGCTGTGGGATGTCCATACTTCTGTAAAAGCTTTTTATCCAGACTGCCGCCATTGACACCTATGCGAATCGGAATCTTCTTTTCCTTGCAGACAGCAACAACTGCCTCTACCCTGTCCTCTCCACCAATATTACCGGGGTTGATCCGAATTTTGGCAGCTCCGCCTTCGGCTGCCGCAATTGCCAGCTTATAATCAAAGTGGATATCCGCAACCAGGGGCAGTGTGGACGCGCTGCAAATTTGCGAAAAGGTCTCCGCAGCCTCCATATTCGGAACTGCCAAACGGGCAATCTGACACCCGGCGGTCTTCAGCGCCTTGATTTGAGAAAGCGATCCTTCTACATCCGTGGTCTTGGTATTAAGCATGGACTGAATAGCTACCGGAGCGCCGCCGCCAATCAGGACACCGCCTACATGTATCTGTCTGGTCACAGGTTTCACCCCTTAAAAATCGTGAAAATATCTTTAAACATGATAATCGCCATCAACCCCAGCAGCAGTACCATGCCGGCACCGTGGATATAGCCCTCATATTTCGGGTCGATCTTCTTTTTTGTAACCGCTTCAATACTGGTCGTCAGTAACAACGCCACCACTCTACCGCCATCAAGGGCAGGCAGCGGCAACATGTTCATAACTGCCAGGTTAATGGCAATAAAGCCACCAAAGTACAGCATATTGATAAGCGCGCCACTTGCGGTTTCAGCAGCTGCCGCACTTTCCGACATAATCTGAACAATACCGACAGGTCCAGTCATATCTGCAAGACCAGCCCGTCCGGTCAGCAGCATTTGCAGACTGACAATTACAGTTTTAACATGGTTTAATGCAGACGGAAGAATCCTACCGGGAACAGAACTCAGTGTTGTTTCCACACGACCAAAACTGATGCCGTAGAGCATGATCTGATTACCATCGCCATCATCTACAGCCTGCCGCTCCATGCGCACATCCTGCAGCTGAATCCTTTGCCCATTGCGCTCTACCACGATATCGTACATACCATTAGGTGCAAGCATGGTTGCAAGAGAAAAATCTTCATAAATGCTGATTTTTTTGCCGTCAAACTCAACGATCTTGTCGCCAACCTGCAATCCGTCATTTTCAACCACAGTGCTCCAGGGCTCGATCTGAACGATCTCGGCTGTGGGATAGGTGGGCTGACTGAATAACACAACAGCTACGATCACAACACCAATGACAAAATTCATAAATGAACCGGCCACCAGAATGATCAGCCGTTTCCACCATTTTGCCGCACCGAAGGCACGGGGATTATCCGATTGTTCATCCTCTCCCTCCATGGCGCAGTAGCCGCCAATAGGGATGCATCGTATGGAGTAAAGCGTCTCCCCTTTTTGCCATTTTACAATTGCCGGTCCCATGAACATAGAGAATTCATTGACCTGAACTCCGGATAGCTTTGCTGCCACAAAATGTCCCAACTCATGGACAAAAATCAAAAGGCTGAACAACAGGATCGCAAATACAATGCTCATGGTTTTCCTCGCTTTTTAAGACTTTGCATTTCTGACCGCCCGGCGTGCCAGACGATCCGCCTCGAGGATCTGCTCGAGGGTGGGATTCTTAACAAACGGAACGGCATCTACAGCCATTTTCACCAGGTCGTAGATATCATAAAAGCCGATCTCGTCATTCAGGAACATGGCAACCGCCTCTTCATTAGCACCGTTCATCGCCGGGCAGGCTGTGCCGCCGGTCTTGGCACATGCACGCGCCAGTGCCAGACACGGAAACGCGTCCATATCAGGTTTGCAGAAGCTCAGATCACCGCATGCTGTCAAGTCCAAGGGCGCAACAGGACACGGCAGCCGGGCAGGATAGGTCATCGCCAGCTGGATAGGAAGGCGCATATCAGGGCTTCCTAACTGTGCCATCACCGCACCATCAGTAAATTCTACAAGGCTGTGAACGATGCTTTGACGGTGGATCACCACATCTACCTGTTCCACAGGCAGGCTATACAGGCGCATTGCTTCAATGACCTCCAGACCCTTATTCATTAGAGTGGCACAGTCTATGGTGATTTTCGCACCCATTTTCCAATTAGGATGCCGCAGCGCATCTGCTTTTGTAACAGTTCCCAGTTCTTCGGAGGTCTTGCCAAAAAATGGACCACCGGAACAGGTCAGGATCAAGCGTTTGATTTCTTTTCTATCATTGGCACCCATCAGGCACTGAAAAATGGCAGAATGCTCTGAATCAACCGGAATGATTTCAACCCCATGCATCCTTGCCTCATCCATAACCAGCTCACCGGCGCAAACCAGCGTCTCTTTGTTCGCAAGACCGATACGCTTGCCTGCACGGATCGCAGCCAGCGTCGGCTTTAAGCCAACCATGCCCACTACAGCAGTAATGACGCAGTCCGCCTCTTTCATAGTCGCCGCGCGGATCAGACCTTCCTCCCCCCATGCTATCTGGGTAGGTAGATCGGAAATAGCTTCGCGGAGCTGTTGGGCAGCTTCGCAGCTTGCCATTACTGCTAGCTGGGGTCGGTACTTTTTGCACTGCTGCGCCATTCGTTCAACATTAGTGCCTGCAGTCAGGGCGCAAACCGGAATATTGAGATTGTCGATAATGTCCAGGCTCTGGCGTCCAATGGAACCGGTCGAGCCAAGAATACTTACACACTTTACCATACTTTACACCGCCAAAGGAAGCAGGAGCAAGAGCACTTCTGCCAAAGGACCAACGACCATCATAGAATCAAATCTGTCCAAGATCCCACCATGGCCGGGAATAAGGTTGCCGTAATCTTTGATACCTGTTTGGCGTTTGATGACACTGAAGCAAAGATCCCCAAAGACGCCGGCTGCAGCACCGGCAAAACCATACAGGATCGCCGCTAAATAATTTGCTTTCAACTGGAAAAACACCTGCAAAACCAGACAGTAGATCACCATGCCAAGCACAGCTGCCAACACGCCGCCTACCACGCCCTCAATTGTTTTTTTAGGGCTGATCTCCGGTGCCAGTTTGTGTTTTCCGAATTTCAGTCCGGCAAAATACGCGCCCGTGTCGGACAAAAACGCCATAGCGAAGGGTATTAGGATAAAAAACCGACCTTTTTCACTGCTGTGGATCCGCACAAGCGAAGAAAACAGCAATGGCAGCAGCACACCGGCTACAAGACAAATCGCCACCTTTTCAAAAGGCAGCTTCATGCCGGAAAGCATCATTTCAGCAAACAGCGCCACCCAAAAAATAAGTATTCCCAGCAACAGCCCTGCATATCCAATATTCAGACCGCACCATAGGGCACACCAAAAAGCCATGAGCATGGAATAGATACACAGCCGTGGGTGCTTCACAAGTCCAGTACCTGCCAACAGTTCATAAGCTGCAACTGCAGCCATGATGCCAAACAGGACTGCCGTGTAGATCTTCGGCAACGCAAGTACCACAACCAAAAGCAACGGCAGCAGCACTGCTGCAGCGATCACTCGTGTTTTCATTTCAAACACCTCCAAAACGGCGGTTGCGCCGATGGTATTCTCTGATAGCTTCATCCAGATCATCAGGGCCAAAATCCGGCCACAGCACATCGAGAAACACATATTCCGAATAGGCAGACTGCCACAGCAAAAAATTACTGGTGCGCATTTCGCCGGAGGGGCGAATAATAAGCTCCGGATCGGGTACGCCATTGGAATAGAGATAGGAAGAAAGCATCTGCTCTGTCAAATCTTCAGCAGCGCACTTCCCTGCCGCAACATCTTTGGCGAACGCCTGTGCCGCTTTTACCAATTCATCTCTGCCGCCATAATTCAGGCAGAAATTCACCTGCACATCCCCGAAGCCAGCAGAATTCTCCTGGGCATCCCGGCACAGCTTTTCCAATTCCGGGCTCAAACGGGTCAGATCTCCAAAAAAACGAAAGCGGACATGATTTTTCTCCATATCCCGCAACGCTTCACGCAGATACTGTCCCAAAAGCTTCATGATTGCGCCGACTTCTTCTTCCGAGCGTTTCCAATTTTCTGTAGAAAAGGCATAGACCGTCAAATACTCCACACCTAAAGTACGGCAATAATTGGCGATCCTGCGAAACGCCTCCGCACCGGCGGCATGCCCTGCTGTCCGAGGAAGTCCCCGTTTCTTTGCCCAGCGTCCGTTGCCATCCATGATAATAGCAATGTGGCGCGGCGCCGGAAGTTTCTCTTTTTTGTTTCCAGAAAGTGCCATAGCAGCTCCTTAACACAGTAACATATTGGGGGCGCAAGCGCCCCCAATGGATATTAAATGGACATAAGTTCCTTTTCTTTGGCTGCCAATGCTTCGTCAGCCTTTTTGATATACTTATCCAGAAGATCCTGAAGGTCCTTCTCAGCCTTCTTCTGGTCATCTTCGGTGATCTCAGAATTCTTCTTCAGCTTCTTGATATAATCCATGCCGTCACGGCGGATATTACGCATTGCCACCTTGGCTTCCTCTGCGTACTTTTTAACCTGCTTGCTCAGTTCCTTACGGCGCTCCTCTGTCAACTGAGGGAATACCAGACGGATCACCTTGCCGTCGTTCTGGGGATTGATACCCAACTCACTTGCCTGGATCGCCTTCTGGATCTCCTTGAGCAGGCTGGTGTCCCAAGGCTGGATCACCAGGGTGCGGGCATCAGGGGTAGAGATTGTTGCCACACCGTTCAGGGGTGTTTCACTGCCATAATATTCAACAGTAATCCGATCCAGAACCTTTGCATTGGCGCGACCAGCACGGACTGCGCCGAATTCCTCTGCCAGATGATCCAGGGATTTATCCATTCTCTTGCTGTATTCGGTAAAATCAACACTCATTTATTTTTCCTCCTTAACGATGGTTCCAATCTTCTCACCGCATGCAACGCGGTAAATATTCTCAGGATCAGCCAAGGCAAAGCACACCAGGGTCATATGGTTGTCCATTGCCAAAGTCATTGCCGTGGTATCAGTCGCCTTCAGATGCCGTGCAAGCACCTCATCATAGGTCAGTGTATCAAACTTGACCGCCGTGGGGTCAGTGTTGGGATCAGCAGAATAGATGCCATCCACGTTTTTCGCCATAAGGATTGCATCCGCTTCGATCTCCACACCTCTGAGCACTGCACCGGTATCCGTGGAGAAATAGGGATTGCCTGTACCGGCAGCAAAGATAACCACCTTACCATCATTTAGATAACGGTCAGCCGTGTCCCGGGTAAAGTACTCACAGAACTTATTCATTTCCACAGCGCTAAGTACTCTTGCGTCCACCCCATGCTTTTCCAAGGCATCTGCCACTGCAATGGAATTCATAACTGTTGCCAGCATGCCCATAGCATCGCCGTGGGAACGCTGCATTTTATCCGCTCCGTCCTTGACACCGCGCCAAAAATTGCCGCCGCCAATTACAAGACCGATCTGGACACCCTCATCCACGCATTTGCGGATGACCTGACACACAGAATTGATAACTGTGAAATCCAAGCCCCGGTGGGCCTCGCCGGCCAGTGCCTCGCCGCTGATCTTCAGCAAAATACGCTTGTATTTAATTTGAGCCACATAAAACAACTCCTCTCTATCGAACTCTATTTTATAATAAGATGGGCAAATTGACAACAACAATTTCTCATTTTTCGAAAATTGTTTTCCTAAAATTCACAATCTCGTCTTCTTGCATAGTTTTCATCAAGAATATTCCTGTTTTTCAGTTGCAAAAACAGGATGCATCGGTTATAATATCCAGAGTTTAAAAGAGAGGATGACAACGATGGCTGAAATCACTGAAAGTAAAAATTTCATCCACGCCTTTATTGAAGAGGATATCGCCGAGGGTGGCCGTTTCGCCGGACAGGCTGTCCATACCCGGTTTCCGCCGGAGCCTAACGGTTATCTGCACATCGGTCACTGCAAAGCGCTGATCATTGACTTTGGTACAGCCGAGAAATTTGGCGGCATGTGTAACCTGCGCATGGACGATACCAATCCCACAAAAGAGGATGTGGAGTTCGTCGAAGCGATCCAGGAGGATATCCGTTGGCTTGGCTTTGACTGGGGCGACCGATTCTACTACGGCTCTGATTATTTCGAGAAGGACTACGAATTTGCGGTCGAGTTGATCAAAAAAGGGCTTGCTTATGTATGCGAGCTGACACCTGAGCAATTCAAGGAGTATCGGGGCGATCTGAACACACCCGCGATTTCTCCCTTCCGGGATCGTCCTATTGAAGAAAGCCTCGATCTGTTTGCCAGGATGCGAGCCGGTGAGTTTGAGGATAACAAGTACACTCTCCGTGCCAAGATCGATCTTGCCTCCGGCAATTTCAACATGCGCGATCCGGTCATTTACCGCATCCGTCATATGCATCATCACCGACAGGGTGACAAGTGGTGCATTTACCCCATGTATGACTTCGCGCACCCCATTCAGGATGCGCTTGAGAGCATTACCCACAGCCTGTGCTCTCTGGAATTTGAGAACCACCGTCCCCTTTATAACTGGGTCGTAGAGAATGTCTCCGTGCCCCATCATCCCCGGCAGATCGAATTTGCCCGACTGGGTATTGATCACACGGTGCTGAGTAAGCGCAAGCTCAGAGCGCTGGTAGAAAACGGCTACGTTTCCGGTTGGGATGATCCCCGGATGCCCACCTTGTGCGGTCTGCGTCGCCGTGGCTACACCCCAAAGTCCATCCGCAACTTCTGTGATCGGGTTGGTGTTGCCAAATCTCCTAACACCATTGAGTACGGTTTCTTGGAGTATTGTCTGCGTGAGGATCTGAACGAGACCGCGCAGCGCGTTATGGCAGTGCTGAAACCCATTAAACTGACAATCACCAATTATCCCGAAGGTCAAAGTGAAGTCTTTGAGGTTGAGAACAACCCCAACGATCCTGAAGCAGGCTCCCGGCAGATCACCTTCTCCCGGAATCTGTGGATTGAAAGCGATGATTTTCTGGCTGAGCCTGTTCCCAAGTACAAGCGTCTGTATCCTCAAGGACCTGAGTGCCGGCTCAAGGGTGCCTACCTGATCACTTGTACCGGTTGCGTCAAGGACGAAAACGGTAATATCACCGAGGTCCTGGCAACCTACGACCCGGATTCCAGAGGCGGCGATCCTGCTGACGGACGCAAGGTCAAGGGTGCCACCATCCACTGGGTCGATGCTAACAACTGTGCCGATGCGGAAGTCCGCCAGTACAGCAATCTCTTCGACGATGCAGATCCTGATGCTGCAGGTAAAGATTTCCTCGCCTGTCTGAATCCCAACTCTTTGGAAGTTCTTACCGGCTGTAAGGTAGAAATGAGTCTTGCAAACGCCAAGGCACCTGCTTCTTACCAATTCATGCGTCTGGGCTACTTCTGTCCTGACAGCAAGGATTGCACCCCTGACCATCTTGTTTTTAACCGCAGCGTCAGCCTGAAAGACAGCTTTAAACCCAGCAAGTAAAAAAATAATCGGGGCATATGTTGTAGACTAACATATGCCCCGATATTTTAGGTGATCCAGAGGAAATTCAATTACTTTTTATCCTTCATTTGTGCCTGCAAGTGCATGGACAACACCGCAAGGGAGGTTGCCATGTTCTCATTTTGCACAAGAATATTGGCAGGTACATCCAAATGCGTCGGTGCAAAATTCCAGATCGCCTTGATGCCACAGTCGATCATCATATTACACACTTCCTGGGCATACTCAGCAGGAACCGTAATGATACCCATAAGTACCTGGTTGGTCCTGCAAAAGCTTTCCAGCTTATCCATAGGATAGATATGCTTACCCTCCAGCTTGGATGCTACAGGCTTTTGATCAAACGCCGCCAAAATATTCAGTCCGTAAGCGCCGAAGCCGCTGTAGCCCAGAAGCGCCTGTCCCAGCTTGCCGGCACCAACCAATATCGCACTGGTGGTATTGTCGTAACCAAGGAACTGGCTGATATCTTCGATCAAGCTCTGGCGCAGGTAGCCGATCTTGGGACGACCACCGTCAGAGACCATGGCCAGATCTTTACGAACCTGCACTTCACCCATACCCAGAGCAGAAGCAAGACCTGTAGCCGAAATGTAAGGAGATGCTTCATCTGGAATACTCTTTAAGTAGGACAGATAACCGGGGAGACGCTTGAGTACCGCTTTGGAGATTTCTTTGCGTTCCATTATCATCATTTCCTTTCGATACGAAATTATATCGATATAATTCTGTATCGATTATAACAAGGAAGAACGCCAAATGCAAGCTATATTTAAAAAAAGTTACACGCAACTGGTTTGCCGGAGCAATTCCTTGCGCAATCTAAGCATGATCCGCTTTTCTAACCGGGAAATATAAGATTGAGATATCCCCATTTTTTGCGCCACCTCTTTTTGTGTCTGTTCCTGATGTCCTTCAAGCCCAAATCGCATAACAACGATCCTACGCTCTCTGTCCGGAAGTTCTTTCACTGCCTGTCGCAGCAGGTGCAGATCCACATCATCCTCCAATGGACGCAGGATCATATCCTCATCTGTACCCAAGATATCGGAAAGCAGAAGCTCGTTACCGTCGTAATCCATATTGATCGGTTCATCCAGGGATACCTCTGTCTTCTGATGGGATATTTTCCGGATATGCATCAGGATCTCGTTTTCAATACAGCGGGAGGCATAGGTGGCAAGCTTGATATTCTTATCCCTGCGGTATGTATCGATGGCCTTGATCAGACCGATCGTGCCGATGGAGATCAGATCCTCAAGATTTACGCCGGTGTTTTCAAATCTTCGTGCAATGAAGACTACCAGCCTAAGATTGCGTTCGATCAGCAGCTGCTTCGCGTTTTCGTCGCCTTGCTCCATTTCCTCCAGCGCCTGCTGCTCTTGACTTCCCTTCAGCGGCGGCGGCAGTACATCGCTACCACCGATATAATGAACCGTATTTGTTCTTACAAGACCGATTTTCACAAGCCATGTCCATAACTTACTGATCATAAAGTCCCTCCTGTCAATGCCTGATATGCTCCCTCACTGCTAAGTCCATCCGGCGAGAATGCAACCAACGAGCTTCCCTTCCAATTCCCAATCCTTACATCCTGCAGACGCAGAGCCAAAAGAAGCCCTCTCGCCTGTCCCACTGACCGGTACGGTATTAACCGCAGACCCGGCAGCGGTGCCCGGGCGATAGCTCCCACCGGATCACAAAGCTGCTGTCTCGTAAGTCCCGTCAGCTGCTGGGCAGACGCACAGTCTACTACCAAAACAGATCTGCCGGTAACAGGATCTGTAAGGGTATTGCCGGTATCACACAGTGCGGTCAGGTGCAAGTGCTTTCCGCTGTAAGACAGCTCCACCGGCACATAGGAAACACTTCCGATCTTTTCCCGGAATCCTACCATACACATGATACTGACTCCTGCAGCAGCTGCCACTAATGCCCAAGTGCCACCAGCGCCCAAGCCCAAAGCGATACCCCCCAGCGCCATGCTCAGCAACACAAACACCACACCTCGTCGCAGCGCGCTTTTGGAAAACCCAAAGGCGATCCAGGAAATGAGTACAAGGCTGACAACTCTCCATAAGGAATTTCCCAGGAAATAGAGATCAGGAACCAAACACAGTCCTCCGTAAACGCCTCCCACAGCCGCTGCCAGCGCAGCTTTTCCAAAGCCCGGCGGATAGCCGCAAAGCCGGTTTGTCCCCAACAGCAGCAGAAAATCTACCAGGAAATTTATCAAAGCTACCAGATCCACATATACCATCACATACGCACCTCCTGTGTGAAAGCTGTACTTTGAGTATAGCTTTAGAAACAAAAAAATGCCGTCAGATCAGCGGTGCGATCTGACCGCAAGAATCGGCCTGTCCTGTGACCGCTTCTTCCCTGTCACCCCCGGAAAGAGAAATTGCGGCAGCTGAAATTATCAGCTGCCGCTTGTTTCTGTCGAGTCTTCACGCTCAACGGCGCGAATATTTTTTTCTGCCTTAAAACGAGGGGTCATCACTTCATGGCCGCAGCCCAGACAACGCAACCGAAAGTCTGCGCCGGTGCGCAGCACCAGCCATTTCTTTTCGCCGCAGGGATGCGGCTTCTTCATGACCAGAACATCTCCAAGTCGAATATCCATCAATTCTCCCCCTTTATAGCATCCCAGTACTGCTTAGCCGTCTGTTCCAGCTTATTGTCGGCATAGGTGTAATACCGCGTACCTACCAGTTCGTCCGGCAGATATTGCTGCTGCACCCAGCGATTGGGATAGTTGTGAGGATATTTGTAGCCCTGTTCCCGTTCCTGCGTATAGGTATCCACATGGACATTCTGCAGATGCCTGGGAAAATCACCGCCTTTACCTTTGCGCACATCCTCAATTGCTGAATCCAGCGCAATATGTCCGGTGTTAGACTTGGGAGAGGTCGCCATCAGCACTGCCGCATCTCCCAATGGGATCCGCGCCTCCGGCATACCCAGCTTCAGTGCCATGTCCACACAGGCATTGACGATCGGGATGATCATGGGGTATGCAAGTCCGATATCTTCAGCAGCAACCACCATCAGCCGGCGGCATGCTGACTGCATCTGGCCTGCCTCCAATAGCCGTGCCAGATAATGTACAGCCGCATCCGGGTCAGAACCGCGAATACTTTTTTGGAGCGCGGACAACAGATCGTAGTAATTATCTCCATCCCGGTCAGCACGCAGAGCGCTCTTTTGTGTCACTGCCATGGCATCTGCCAAGGTCAGCTTGATAGTGTCGCCTTCCGGCACACCTGCGGAGAACAGCACTTCTACGGCGTTCATTGCCTTACGCAGATCACCACCGCAGGCACCGGCAATATACTTGAGCGCCCCTTCTTCCGGTTCTGCCTTTAATGCCGTCCTACTCTCCAGAAACTTAACCGCACGCTCTACTGCCTGCAGAGCCGCCGCTGATGAAATCTGTTTAAACTCAAAAACAGTCGAACGGCTAAGGATCGCATTGAATACATAGAAATACGGATTCTCCGTGGTAGAGGCGATCAAGGTGATCTTTCCGTTTTCGATATATTCCAGCAAAGACTGCTGCTGTTTTTTATTAAAGGACTGGATCTCATCCAGATAAAGCAGCACACCATCAGGTGCCATGAAGGTATCCAATTGTGCAACGATGTTTTTAATATCCGAAGTAGATGCAGTGGTTGCGTTCAGCTGGTACAGCGTTCGGTTTGTCTGCTTTGCAATAATATTGGCAACAGTAGTTTTGCCTGTGCCGCTGGGACCGTAGAAAATCATATTAGGGATCTTCCCGGAATCCACGAGCCGCCGCAATATGGCGCCCTCTGCCAAAATATGCTCCTGTCCAAAGACCTCATCCAGCGTCTGGGGACGCAGCAGATCTGCA
>JAZOSG010000123.1:0-13224 GCA_045657005.1 Faecousia sp. | reverse complement strand
CCATTACAGTCTTTGTCTCCCATGACATCTGACCCACTTCCTTTGCTTGTCGGATGCCTTGTATTATAGCAAAAACTGTTACCTATGTCTCTTCTCTACCTGTTACCTATGTTACTACACTATACAGTCTCCCGTCCCGATCAACAAGCAGAAAGAGACTTGCTACGCAGGTGTTTTGACTTACTGAGCAACTCGAAGCTTACCGTACCTATGTACGCCTACAGCTTCGAGTTGCTTGTCTTGACGGCTCCTTTGACCTCTGCCAGTCTGTCAAAAAAGCAAGTTTTTTTGACAGACTGGGACAGGTCGGAAGACCTGTCTTTTTGTGGGGAATTTTTTCTTGATTTCGTTGTCAATCTGTGGTAGAATTCTAGGGTCAGAATCTTCAAAATGAAAGGTTTGGTAGAATTTTGATGGAAATTGCAGAATTATACGATTTGTCTCACACCCGTGCCAAGGATTATTTGGCGCAATTTACATATCCCTGGCAGGCGCTCAGCGGTATCAAGGAAATGATCGTTGCGCTGGGCGAGCAGCTGTGCCCGGCAGAGTTTGACCAGCCAGCACCCCAGGTCTGGGTGCATAAGACCGCCAAGGTGGCACCGACGGCATATCTGGGTGCGCCCTGCATCATCGGCGCGGACACGGAAGTGCGCCATTGCGCCTTTATCCGGGGCAGTGCGTTGGTAGGTGACGGCTGCGTGGTTGGTAACTCCGTGGAGCTGAAAAATGTGATCCTTTTTGACAGTGTGCAGGTGCCTCACTACAACTATGTGGGCGACAGCATCCTGGGCTTTAAGGCGCACATGGGTGCCGGCTCAGTTACCTCCAATGTGAAAAGCGACAAGTCTCTGGTGGTTATCCATGGGAGCCAGGAGATCCCCACGGGCATCAAAAAGGTCGGTGCCATGCTGGGAGATCATGTGGAGGTGGGCTGCAACAGCGTCCTCAATCCCGGTACGGTGATCGGCAGACATTCCAATGTGTATCCCACATCCTGCGTCCGGGGCGTGATACCCGAAAATGCGATCTATAAAAATAATGGCACGATTACCCCAAAGCGGTAATCATTAAGATTTGAAGTGCAGATATTATCGATTATTTGGAGATGTGATTATGGGAAAATATTTTGGGACTGACGGCTTTCGTGGAGAAGCCAATGTGGATCTGACGGCGGATCATGCCTATAAGGTGGGGCGGTTTCTGGGCTGGTACTACGGTGAGATGAAAAAGCACACCTGCGGAGAATGTGCCAAGATCCTGATCGGCAAGGACACCCGGCGCTCCTCCTACATGTTTGAGTACGCCCTTGCCGCCGGCATCACCGCCTCCGGTGCGGACGCATATCTTCTGCATGTGACCACAACACCCTCGGTTGCCTATGTGACCCGGATGGATGACTTTGACTGCGGCGTGATGATCTCCGCCAGCCACAACCCCTACTACGACAACGGCATCAAGCTGTTAAACCATAACGGTGAGAAGATGGAAGAGTCGGTCATCCAGCTGGTCGAAAGCTATTTGGACGGGCAGTTGGAGATGTTTGGTGCGAAGATCCCCCAGATTCCCTTTGCGCAAAAGGAAAAGATCGGCAGAACCGTAGACTATGTGGCAGGCCGCAACCGCTATATTGGCTATCTTATTTCTTTGGGCATGTTCTCTTTCAAGGGGGTCAAGGTAGGACTGGACTGCGCCAACGGCGCTTCCTGGAACATCGCAAAAAGTGTATTTGACGCGCTGGGCGCCAAGACCTATGTGATGAACGCCAGCCCCGACGGCACGAACATCAACGAGGATGCAGGTTCGACCCATATTGAAAATCTGCAGAAGTTCGTTTTGGACAATGAGTTGGATGTGGGCTTTGCCTACGACGGCGATGCTGACCGGTGCCTGTGCGTGGACGAAAAGGGTCAGGTGGTCACCGGTGACCATATCCTGTACATCCTGGGCATGTACATGAAGGAAAAAGGGCAGTTGGATAATAACACGGTGGTCACTACAGTCATGTCCAATTTCGGTCTGTATAAGGCGCTGGATCAGCAGGATATCGGTTACGCCAAGACCAAGGTGGGCGACAAATATGTTTATGAGTATATGGTGCAAAACGGCTGCCGACTGGGCGGCGAGCAGTCAGGGCACATTATTATCTCCAAATATGCCACCACCGGCGACGGCATCCTTACCAGCCTTAAGGTGATGGAGGTGCTGATGGAGAGGAAAAAGCCCCTGTCCCAGCTGTGTGAAGGCTTGAAGATCTATCCCCAGGTGTTGAAAAATGTCCGGGTCAAGTCAAAGCCTGAGGCGCAGAATGACCCTCAGGTGCAGGCGGCGGTACAGGCGGTGGCAGACGCACTGGGAGATACCGGACGCATTTTGGTCCGGGAGAGCGGCACCGAGCCGGTGATCCGGGTGATGGTGGAGGCGCCTTCTCAGGAGCTGTGCCAAAGCTATGTGGACAGCGTGGTGGATGTGATCTGCAAACAGGGTCACGCCAGAGTATAATTCACCCTAAACAATAAAAAAGACAGGTCTTGCGACCTGTCTTTTTTGTTATTTAGAGTCCTTCCTGAGGGGGAGAGGATCTGCGGGCGACGAGCAAACTCATGGTGCGGCAGGCAAGACAGTGATCGTAGTAGCGCTCGATCCCAAACTCGTGTCTGCCGAAGCTCTTATAGAAGGGCACTGCCAATTCGTAGGCTAAAGAATCATAGCCCTTGCTCATGGCTTCCATGATCTTGCCATAGTTTTCGATGTACTCGGAGTTCAGCTCCAGCAACCGCCAGGATACTGCCTGGGGTCTGGTGGGGTTCTTCCGGTGGTCCTTGGCAAGCTTTCTGCCAAGGGCGGCAAGCTCCTGTGCCTGCGCCAGCTGGGGGGCCATTTCAGGGTTGTAGAAATTGCCCTTTGCCGGATCGGCAGAGCGCTCGCCTGCCATGTAGTTGTAATCGAAGGTGTCCCGGATACGGGTCATGAGGGAAAGTGCTTTTTTCCAGTCCGCGCCGTAGCAGTGGCTGAAGTAGTCCTCGACAATCGCGTCGAAGTCGGCAGTTGCATCCATCAGGGTCTCGGCGTAGACATACATGGCAAAGCCGTTAGGGAAGAAGCTGCGCTGAGAGCCGTCCTCCACATAGCCGTCCAGACCCATGTACTTCAGAGCCTTGATGTCCTCATAGATCCGGCGGGCGATGTACAGACCGCTGGGGTCACGGTACTGATGCCGCCAGAAGTGGTACTCATAGCTGAAGGTGGGACCGGGCCAGACCTGCTGCCACTTCCGCAGCAGCGCCAGGTGTGCCATGGCATCCGGGGGATTCACCCATGCGTTGCGCACATATTCCTGCGCCTCCGGGATGGGGGCGTTTTCGTCTACACTGGAGCAGTAGGAACGGTGGATGGGTGCATACAGCAGGCTGAAGCGCTGGGGGTTGTTGATGGTCACCTTTTCAGGAGCAAAGAGGGTGTCCACATAGCAGATGAAGACGATGCGGGTGTCCAGACCGCGCTCGGTCAGGATCTCATCCAGCTCGTTCATGATCATCAGGTAGTAGTCAGCCGGGCGCATCTTCTTGCACTCGTCGCACTCACAGTGGTTGCGGCTGCCGTCAGCCAGCCACACATGCAGGTAGTCCACATTGGATGCCTGCTGGGCGTAGTCGGCAATGTAGGTCGCCATGGTGGTGCGCACCTTGGGATTGGACATACAGGGGTTGGTGTTCAGTGCCACACCGCCCCACAGCTGCCGTGCGCCCTTGGTCAGAGCCAGGCATTCCTTCTGTTCCTCAGTCAGAGCCTGATCCTGCCGTTTCCAACCCTCGGTGGAGTTAAGACCGAAGGGCTCTGCTGTCCAGCCGTGCCCCATGTCGTGGAACATAAGACCGCGCTTGGAGATCTCCGCCTCGCACTGGCGTTTCCATTGCAGCACCTGATCGTAGGAGACAGGGTCTGCCGGGCGGTTGCCGTTATTGAACTCGTGGTTATAGTAGTAGCCGTAGTAGACATAGGGAATGTCAAACTCGATCATGTAGACATTCAGCTCTTGCTTTGCATAGAAATCGATGGTCTCCAGCATGCAGGTCTGGCTTTCCGCACCTTCGTTGCAATGGCCACGGAAGCGATGGTCTGCCAGCTTGTGGTACTTCTGGGGCGTAATGTCATTGATGGGCACATGCTCACCGTCCACGCCCGGGTACAGCCAGCGGCAGCCGTTGAGCCGCAGGTAGCGGTACACCGCGAACAGAACAGACCGGGGGTTGGAACCGGCAAGGATACCGCCTTCCAGGTCGGTGTCGATATGTACGATGTCGTCCAGCACAGGATCCTCTGCTTCGTTGGCAAGACCAAAGTCCTCCAGAAGGCCCAGACGGAAGCCGGTTTTGGCTTCGGGATCATAGGCGATGGCGATCTCGCCGCACCGGGGCATCAGCATGCGAAGGTATTCCTTCAGCTCCTCAGCAGCAAAGTCGATGACATGATCGGCACGCAGCTTATTAATTACGAACATTTATCTTCCTCCCTTTGTATGCCTTGTGGCATATTTTGGTTATCATACCATATGAACGGACTGAAGGCAAGGTGGAAATGGCAGTAATTGATAGGAAAATCCCAATATTTTTTATAGACTGGTTGCAATTATTCCAGGAAGGATTTGCATTTGACAGGAAATGGTGGTATAATAGTAATAACTTTGCGGCTTGACCGCGGAAAGGGGCGTGCTGTCAGTGAAACGGATTTTGTGTTTGGTGCTGTGTCTGTGCCTGTGTCTGGCGGCAGTGCCCTGTTTTGCCGGGGCAGAGGAGGAAGTGCTTTCCAAGGAAGAGCAGATCATGGAAAAAGCCCGGTACAGCTATACCCGCAGCCGCGCCACCGCAGGGCGCGCCTCCTTCCACGGCTACTGCGGTCTGATGGTCAGCCATCAGCTGTACAATCTGGGCATCAACGACTGGTGTATCATCCAGGACGGCAAAAATCAGTTTGACTATTATAAGACCATGGAGGTCACCACCGGCGGCTACTACATAAACGCCTACTACGCCGAGGAGTGCAACCTGGAAGAAGCACTCAACGCAGCCACCAAAAACGGCACCCGGGATGCCTACAATCTGATGGTGGGCTTCCAGTGGACAAACACGGAAGCCGGCGGTCAGTACGGACATGTGGTGCTGATCAATGCTATTTTGGACGGCACGGTGTACTTTGTGGAAAGCTTTGATCTGAGCCTGAACCGCCTGTATCCCGAGGGCACGGTAATTACCTGCACCATTGGAGAGTTTGCTGCGTATTTCGACAAGTGGACCCGGTTTGACGGCGTGATCAACTTCGGCTCCGGTCACTACAGCGATAAGTGCCAGCAGATCGGCACCAATGTGATCCTGCAGACCCGGTTTGACAGTGTTCTGCGCTCTGAGCCATGTCTGTTGGGCACCCACGGCTGTACACGGCTGCGTGATATTTCTGCCGGTGAGCGACTTCACGCTACCGCTATTTTGGACGATGACGGTGAATTGTACTACCAGATCCAGGAGAACGGATATACAGGCTATATTGCTGCCAGCGCCACAGGCGTTTTGCGGATCAACGCAGAGGATCTCAATGGCGTGGATGTGGTGATCCCCGAGGTCTCCGGGCAGGGTGAGCCTTGCCGGCTGCAGGGAGAAATTTGTGCCGACAACGCTACCGTAAGCGCGGTGGAGGTGCTGGTCACAGACTCTGTAGAGGAGCTGACCCTCCGGGAGCGGATGGAGACCGCAGGCAGCCGGGTCAGCCTGGAGGGGCTGAACGAAAAGCTTTGTTTTGACCTGTTAGACCCGGGCGTGTACCGGGTGGAGATCTGTGCTGATGTGGCGTGCCCTGTGGTACTGGGCGGGCAGATCAGCAAGCAGTACCAGAGGATCAGTCTCCGGGGGCAGGTGCTCCAGGTGGGTGGAACGCTGCGCAACGCCAAGGCACAGCCGATCGCTCGGAAGACCGCCGATCAGGAGTATGAGGGCTGGGTCTGGCTGGAGGATAAGTGGTACTTCTACCAGGGAGGACAAGCTTGTACCGGCTGGCTGAATTTATGCGGCGTGGACTACTATCTGGATGCGTCCGGCGCGGCAGTTACCGGCTGGCAGAGCATCGACGGTGGGCTGCGGTATTTCTCCGCTACCGGCGCAGTGTGTACCGGCTGGCTGACGGTGGACGGCAAGACCACTTACCGTTTAGCCGACGGCACTGCGGCTACCGGCTGGCAGCAGATCGGCACCGGGCTGTATTGCTTTACCGAGGAGGGAGAGCTGGTCACCGGCGGTGAAATGACCAAGGACGATACGGTTTATGTCCTGGCTGACGACGGAAGAGCCACCCCAAAGGAATGAAGAGCGTAAAAAGAGCATGTTGCAAAAGCAACATGCTCTTTTTCTTTATAGGGAAAATCGGAAGTCAATTGTCGTGCTTCTTTCCTGTGACCTGGTACATTTCATCGGTAGAGATTTTGGCATCCAGGTGCAGGTATTTGCGCATCATGGCGGCAAGGGCATCTTCATGCATCAGCCCTACGCTGACTTTGCTGGCTGCGCCCTGATGGTGAGCATCGATATGGGCGCGGCTCATACCGTGGGCGACTGTCAGGGTGCCCCCCGGCGCTAAAAGGGTCGAGAGCCTGCTGATCAGCCGCTCCGGCTCCGGAAAGTGGGGAAAAGCATTATAGATCACGATGCAATCAAAAGGCTGGGAAAATTCCGTTTCCTCCACATCGCCGCAGATAATTTCCACATTCGCCTGGGAGAATTTCTCCCGGGCGATTTTTGCCATTTCCGGTGAAATGTCAATGGCGGTGACCTGTCCGACATTTTTCGACAGGTAGTAGGGGATCATCACGCCGGTACCGCATGCCACATCCAGCACCCGGCAGCCCTCCCGGACGCCGGCGGTGTGCAAGATCTTTTCGATGATCCGGTCGCTTTTGATCATATCCGCATCCCATCCCGGGGCAAGGCGGTCAAAAAATTCGATCACATCTTTTTTATTCATGTACCGTCTCCTTGGGATACCGCTGGGGCAGCAACCTTGCCCGGGTCAGGGCAAAGATGATGGTGGGCAGCAGCACCAGCTGCAAAATGATGCCGGGAATACCCTCGATCAAAGAGGTGGACACCCAGGCAAACAGCGGTGTGCCGGGGGCGAAGATCCAGGATTTGGCGATGCCGTAGATCACTCTGCCAAGGAGCATGGCAGCAACAGTGGAGATGTAAAGATCCAGATAGGGCTTTTTGGTGTGCACCAGCTCCATCATGGCACCGGCGGTGCAGCCGTAGACCGCACATTCCAGCATCATAGGGGGCAGATATGCTGCCGGAGGCATGCCGGAGATCAGGCTGGACAGGGCAGGTCCTAAAAGTCCGCAGATCAAACCGTAGGGCCAGGAGCACATCAGACCGCACAGCAGCACCGGCAGGTGCATGGGCAGGAAGATGTTGCCGCCGTTGGGAATGGCGTGAAAGGCAAGGGGCAGCACTACGCACAGCGCCGCGCAGGCGGCACTGAGGACGATGCGCTTGGAATAAGACATTTTCATATAGATCCCTCCGATAGCTTTTGGTTGGTTGTCCCTATTATAGCATGGGAATTTTTTGGGAGTAAGCCCCCCTGGGGGATGAAAATTTTTAGAAAAAACTATCAAGATCGTGAGGATAAGCTTCTTCAAATTCCAGTTTAGCGAGTAGTTGCAAATCTTTGTTGTCATTGCGAACCAGTGCGCACACTGGTGTGGCAATCTCAAAAAACAAGCTATACCAATAGATTCCCACGCCAGTCTGCGGACTGGCTCGGAATGACAATTGGTTGGTTGCGTATCGGTAAACAGCTCGATAAACTGGAATTTTATCCTCTTTCTTTTCGGGTGTTTTATTTGTTATCAGGGTGGGAAAAAGGTGGGAAGTTTTTTTCTTTTTCCGGGGGTATGATGGGCGTGCAAGGAGGTGAGCGGACATACAGGATGTGAATATTTCTCCGGCGCAGATCCTGTCGCAGCTGCGTGCCATTGCCATGGCAAGTGCCACCGATGTGCTGTGCGTCCGGGACGGCGAACTGGAGATCCGCTCCACGGATCAGCTCAGCGGCGAGACCTGTGCTGCTATCGCTGCCATCGAAAAATCCGGCAGCAGCCTGAAGGTCAAGTTCTATGACAAGCTGAAAGCACTGGAGCTGCTGGGAAAAACCCTGGGACTGTTTGACCGCCCCCCGGGTGAGGACAGCGGCAATGACCTGATCAAAACTATTTTGGAAAGTACGAAGGAGATGATCGATACCAATGACCTACCGGAAGTTCAGCAAGCGGCAGCTGCTGGCCATGACCTGGTGGAACCGCCCGGGACTGGGTGACCGGGACGCTATCATCTGCGATGGGTCTATCCGCGCGGGAAAGACCTTGGCTATGAGCTGCGGCTTTTTTCTGTGGAGCATGACACGCTTCCATGGGGCAGTGTTTGCCCTTTGCGGAAAAACCATAGGCTCTTTGCGGCGCAATGTGATATTGCATTTAAATGACTGGCTGGGGGGCATGATGCGCATTACCGAGCACCGGGCGGAAAATAAACTGGTGGTGCGCCTGGGAAGCCGGGTCAACACCTACTATCTGTTCGGCGGTCAGGACGAAGGCTCCTACATGCTTATTCAGGGTATTACCCTGGCAGGGGTGCTGCTGGATGAGGTGGCGCTGATGCCCCGTTCCTTTGTGGAGCAGGCGGTGGCGCGGTGTTCTGAGCCGGGGTCAAAGCTTTGGTTCAACTGTAACCCCGGCTCCCGGGAGCACTGGTTCTACCGGGAGTGGATCTGCAAATCGCAGCAGAAAAACGCGCTGCATCTGCACTTTACTATGGCGGACAATCCGGGACTGCCTCTCCAGGTGCGTCAGCGCTATGAGCGGATGTACACAGGCGTGTTCTATCGGCGGTATGTGCTGGGGCAGTGGTGTCAGGCAGAGGGTGTGATTTACCGGTTTGACGAGAACCGGCACATCTGCCACAAGCTGCCAAGTCAGGGGAGGTGGTACATCTCTGTGGACTACGGAACACGAAATCCTTTTTCCGCCGGACTGTGGTGCGTGGCAGGGGGCAAGGGCTACCGGGTCCGGGAGTTTTACCACGATGGGCGCGCCAGCGGCAGGATGCTCACCGACGAGGAGTACCACGATGCCCTGCAGGCATTGGCGCAGGACGCGCCGGTGGAGCAGGTGATTATCGACCCCTCGGCGGCAAGCATGATCGCCATGATCCGGAAACGGGGCGTTTTCCGGGTACGCAGAGCCAGAAACGCCGTACTGCCGGGGATTCGGCTGGTGGGCTCTCTTTTGCAGCAGGAGCGGCTGCTGTTTGCTCCCGATTGCCGGGATGCGATCCGGGAGTTTGGGCTGTATTGCTGGGAGGACGACGATGCCCGGGACACCCCCAGAAAGGAAAATGACCATGCCATGGACGATATCCGCTATTTTTGCATGACAGTTATGGCAAGGTAATGGAGAAAGGAGCGTTTATGAAAAAATGGCTGACAGAAAGATTTTTGCCCATGTGGGCAAAGCAGACCCTTTTGGAGGAGAACCGGCAGCTGCACAGGCAGAATCAACGGCTCAGCTGCAAGGTCACAGAGCTGGAAAGCTACATCCGGGGGATCCACAAGGGTTTGGGAAGGAGGTAATCAATGGATATTTTTAGCTGCCAGGAGGCATTTGGGGCGGCAGATAAAACCACTGCCGCCATGCGTCAGGCCTTATCCCAGTGGCAGGAATTGTACTACCGGGATACTGCTGCCGACGGAGAGGATCCCTGTCAGCGCATCGCCTACACGGTAGTCAGCAAGCTGGTGCGGACGGTATTTTCTGAGTACAGTGCCAGCGCAGATACGCCCTTTGCACAGCAGGTGCTGGCGGCGTTGGATCAGAACAAGGAGACGGCGGTGCAGCTGGCACTGGTGGGAGGTGCGTGCTATCTCAAGCCCTGGATCAAGGAGCAAGCCTTTGGTTTTACGCTGATCCCCCGGGATCGGATACTGATCTTTGCAAGGGATCCGGACGGTGTTCCCACCGATGTGGGCACTATGGAGCGCTGCACCCAGGGCAGCGCCTACTACACCTTGCTGGAGCGCAGGACGGTGGACGAACAAGGGTTTCTCACCATCGAAAACCGGCTCTACCGGGCATACAACGCCGACATGCTGGGACAGCAGGTCAGCCTTGGCACATTGCCCTGCTACCGGTCCCTTGCCCAGCGGTACACATTTGCCAGACCGGTGGGCTCTGTGGGTCTGGTGCAGCTGCGCACCCCTATGCTCAACTGTGTGGACGGCTCTGCCGACCCGGTCAGCGTCTACGCCGCTGCTACCGGACTGATCCACGCCATTGACCGCAACGAGTATCAGCTGATGGGCGAATTTGACCGGGGCGAAAGCCGGGTCTTTGCCTCCAGTGATCTTCTGGACGCGGACAAGGCGCTGAGCAGCACGCTGTTCGTGGGGTTGGACGAAAGCCCCGAGCAGGTGGGACTGACGGTATTTTCGCCTAATCTGCGTGAGCAGTCTTTTTTGAATCGCAAGCAGGAATATCTGCGCAATGTTGAGTCGGTCATTGGTTTGAAGCGGGGCATGCTCAGCGATGTGAATATCTCTGAGCGCACTGCTACCGAGATCTCTGCCAGTCAGGCAGAACACAGCCTGACGGTGATGGATTTTCAGGCAATGTGGGAAAAGGCGGTGCGTCAGGCGGTTTCCCTGTGCGCGGTGCTGGGGGCGCTGTACGGTGTACCCGGGGCGAGCAGTCAGAGCGTCAGCATCGACTGGGGTAACGGGGTTTTATATGACGAGGACAAGCTGTGGCAGGACTACAAGGAAATGGTGTCTGCCGGGCTGATCCGCCCGGAGATCGCTCTGGGGTGGCGGTTCGGCATGCCTGCGGATACGCCCCAGCAGCTGGCAGCCATCCGGGAAAAATACATGCCGCAAAATGAAAAGGAGAAGCTATGAAACGGGAATTTTTAGAAAGTCTTCGGGTGGAGGAGCAGCCCCTGCCCGGGGAGGTCATTGACAGTATCTTACAGATGCATACCCAAGCGCTGGAGACTGCAGAGCAGACCCATCAGCAAGAACTGGCACAGCTGCGGCTGCAGGGGGCGTTGGAATCGGCAGTGATAAAAGCCGGCGGCAGAAGCGTGAAAGCCATTGCCGCCTTGCTGGATATGGACAGTATCGGTGCAAGCGACGATGTGCCCAAGGCACTGGATACGGCGCTGCAGGCGTTGAAGAAGGAAAGCGGCTATCTGTTTGAGATGTCCGCACCGCCCCCTTATGCCCGGTTCACCGGCACAGGAGAAGGCACCGAAACAAGACCTGCCACTTTGGCAGGAGCGCTGCGAGAGCGCATGGAAGGGAAATAAATTCCAGCTTATCGGAATTTATATATTTTAAATTTTTAAAAAAGAAAGGAAGTAAACAACTATGGCAATTACACTGAGTGAAGCAAAAATCGGAATGGCGGATAAGGTGGATCAGCAGATCGTGGATATGTTCCGCAGATCCTCCGCCCTGCTGGATGGGATGGTTTTCGACAATGTGATCTCCCCCGGCACCGGCGGTTCTACCCTGACCTACGGCTACATCCAGTTGAAGACCCCCTCTACCGCCGCGGTGCGTACTGTGGGTGCGGAGTACACCCCCGGCGAGGCAAAGCGTGAGAAGAAGACCACCTCTGCGGTGATCATGGGCGGCGCCTTCCAGCTGGACCGGGTGCTGCAGAACACCGCCGGCGCAGCCGACGAGATGGCATTCCAGGCAGAGCAGAAGATCAAGGCCACCGCCAACTTCTTCCACAACATGGTCATCAACGGCGATACGGAGGAGGGCGGCTTTGACGGTCTGAAGAAGCTGCTAGCCGGTACTGCCAATGAGCTGACCGGCTCTGTCAGCCTGGCAACCTCTGCCCAGCTGGACGAAAACTACAACGCCTTCCTGGACGAAATGGATGCGTTCCTGGCAAGTCTGGACGGCACTGCCAGCATGCTGCTGATGAACACCCAGATGCTCATTAAGCTGCGCTCTGTCGCCCGGCGCGCCGGTTATTACGAGCGTTCTACCGATGCCTTCGGCAGAACTGTGGAGACCTATGCCGGTATCCCCATGGTGGACATGGGTAAGTACTTTGACGGCGAAAACTCCAACGATGTGATCCCCACCGAAGATGGCAAGACCTGCATCTACGCGGTCTGTCTGGGTCTGGACGGCTTCCATGGCATCAGCCCTCAGGGTACAGGTGTCATCAACTCTTATCTTCCCGATCTGAATGCACCCGGTGCGGTCAAGACCGGCGAGGTGGAGCTGGTGGCAGGCGTTGCCCTGAAGAACACCCTCAAGGCAGCGGTGCTGAAGGATATCGCCATCGGTGCATGATATGCTCAGCTATGACTTCTATCAAAATACATATCTGGGAAGCGCTATTTCAGAGCGCGCTTTTCCGGAACTGATCGCCCGGGCGGAGGCGTGGCTTGCCAAGCTGGAGCGCACCTGTCAGGTAAAAGCCTATGGCCCTGACAGCCGCGCCATGGCGGCGTGCGCCGTGGCAGAGACATTGCTTGCCTGGCAAAAGCGCGGCGACATTGCCCAGACCACCATTGGCGGCGTGACGGTCCGCTATGAAAAGAGTGCGCACAGCCTGCAGCGACAGCTGCTGCAAAGTGCACTTAGCTATCTTCAGATCTGCCGGGGGGTGGGCTGATGGAAAATCCCTTCGCCTATCCCATGTGCAGCCAGACGGTGACGGTGTACCGGCTCAGTCAGGATCAGGTGTACCGGCGTGTGCAGCCGGGCTGCTATTACCGGTGGAGGGACTATGTGTCCCAGGATGATCAGGGAGACCGCCTGGTGCGGAACTTTCTGCTGATCCAGCCGGGGGAGAACCCGATCTACCCCGGTGACAGAATTTTTGACGGCGAGGGGCCGATCCTGACGGTGCAGGACTGGGAGGGGTTCCTCCCGGTCCGGGTGCCGGGGCTTTCCGAGACCGCCTATGCCCTGCCCTGGTATTGGCAGGATAAGCTCTGCCACTGGGAAGCAGGCAGGAAGTAGATTCCAGTTTATCGGGCGGCAGTGCCGCCGGACAATTCGTGCAAAGTGCCTATCAATTCGTTAGTTCCCTGACCCGCTCGGTATCGTTACTGCGTTAAAAAATGGTGGATTACGAATGCAATTGCGTTACCGGGCACAGTC